>JAFGKO010000221.1 GCA_016928525.1 Anaerolineales bacterium
ACTGCGATGAAGGGGGAAAGATGGTAAGAATCGTTAGAAAGACCTTCCAGCAGGTCGAGTTCATCTTTTGCGCTGGTGGCGTCCAGGTAAATGGCAGTCAGGGTGGTGGGTGGGATGCGCTTGATCCAGGCGTAGTTGACCATGTGCAGCCCCTTCCAGACGATTTCGATGCCGCCGCCGAATTCCCCGAAGGACGAGCCGTTGCCAACAATGCGGCCGATCTCGCCATTGGGACCTCGCCCGCAGCAGTTGACGCCTGATCCAGCCGTGACATTGACGCCGATCCCGTGCGTGGTGCCCGCCAGCAGACCATTGACACCGTCGTTGACCACGTCCACGGGGCAGGGCAAACCCAGCCTGGCGATGGCTTCGAGATGCGGTTCCCGGTCTGACGGGAAGTCGTAGCCCGCCACGCCGAAGCCTCCACCAGCAATCTGGGCAGCGGTCACGTTTGCCATCTGGCTGGCTGCCTCGAAGGATTGCTGCAAGACATTTGCCAACCCATCGTATCCGACGACCTGGTGGTTGCCACTCCCAGCTTTTCCGAAGCCGATGCAGCAACCAGTTTCATCCGCAATCAAGGCGTGGGTTTTGGATGAACCAACGTCGATGCCGAGAAAATATTTCATATCAGGCTACCCCTCGCCTCTGGCTTCCTTCTTTGCTTCTAATGTTTCACGGATATCCGCCAGTTTTTTGCTGTGTAAGGGATATAGCCAGAGTAGGAAGATCGCCAGCAGGAAGCCGATAGTGGTGGGAACGGTCAGGAAGATGCGAAAGCCCAGATCAACGGTAGCAGGCTGAACGTCAAGAAGCGTATCGTAGCCAAAGGCGGGCATGACCAGGCCAAACACGCTCGAGACCAGCAGTCCACTTAAGGTGATGAGAAATCCACTCATCCCGAAATACATCCCCGCCCGTTGATGGCCGGTCTTGACTTCGTCCTCATCTACCACTTCGGTCATAATCACATCGCCAATCAGCACCAATCCACCTAGACCGACGCCAAGCACGACGGCGGCGGCGTAGGTGAAGGCCAGACTGGGTGAAAAACCCATCGGTACGATGCCAAGGATCATAACGGCGTTGGCGAACATGAGCGTGCGGCGGCTGTCAAGTTTGTTGGCGACCCAATTGCGCCAGGGATAGAGCGTGAGCATGGCCACCAGGAAGGCGATGCCGAGGATAACGGTGGCGAGACCTTCGTCGACTTTCAAGCTGTATTTCAGGTAGAACAGTATGCCCGTCTGGAGCGTGCCCGTGGCAAAGAATCGCATGGCCTGGGCGCCAGCCGCAGTGAGATAACTCCGATTGAGGAAGGTGGCTTTGAGCGCTGCCCCGAAGGGAAAGCTGGTATCAGTTTTCAAATCTTTCCGCTCAAACAGAAACGGGTAGCCCACGTAAATGGCGATGACTGAAATGACCGAGAGCAAAATCGCCATGCCTGACCAGCCCAGCATGCTCGAAAGTAAGGGTGGCAAGGCAGCACCTAAAACTAACGCGATCGTCTGGAAGATGTTCATCTTGGCGGCTACATCCGTCCGCTCACGATAGGTATCAAACATTTCGGGTAGCAAGCCGTAATAGCCTGTGGCGATGGCGGTGTACAACCCTTCCCAGATGACGATCATCGTGCCGAAATAAACCAGCAGGGCTACAGGATTATCCTTGCCGTCGAAGGGGGCGGTGAAAATGAGCGAAAAAGCGACCGCATACGGCAGCCCGCCGAAGAGCACATATGGGATGCGTCGTCCCCAGCGGGAGCGGGTGCGATCGGAGAGATACCCTAGCGCGGGATTGTTGAGCGCATTGTAGATGGTGTAAAAGAACCAGAACGTAGAGTACCAGGTCACGGGCAGGTTCTTCACGTCCACAATGTAGAAGGCGATCACGCCCGCAATCGCTTCGGCAATCGTCGCCACACCCAGGCTGACGAGCGAGTACATGATTCGGGTTTTGGTGCTGGTGGCAAACTCAGATGTAATGGCGGCCATAGTTTTTCCTTTGGTGGATGGTGGGTAGCGCGTTATTGATTTCTCAGCGCATCTCGGATGGCGCGATAACCAATCAACTGAATGCCGGAGTCTTTGATGAAATTTTTCAGTTCATTGCTCATAAAGGCATTGTAATTTGCGACCCGCGCTTTCCAATCGGGGCAGATAGCACGTAATTCAGGCGTGTCAATGGACGGATGGAATAGAAAGTGCGTAATACCAACAGGCACTTCACTCAACAACTTTTTGGCAACGCCAATATGATCATCGTCGTGCTCCAATGGCATAGCGAAAAGCCCATCGAGCATGGGTAGCCCTTGATTTTCAAGTTGATCCAGAATTGGTGTATACATCGCCAGTGCTTGCTCATCAATGCCCATCATATCGAATCCTTTCGCGCTGGCGCGCGGCAACATGTTGGGGATCAACCGACTCATCCCTGCTTGCAAATAGAGCTGCACAAATTTTGGATTGATGATCGTTCCCATATGCGAATCGATGTGTGTGACATCAACCCCAGCCGCGAGGGCGCGCTCGACCTGGAGATTCAGTTCTACTTTGACCGCTTCAACATTCGCAGACTCGACGGCAGCTTCTACATATTGATGGAAAAATCCCTGCGCATCGATCAAGCCCGAGGCTGGATCTCGTGTCGAGACAGGTTCCCAGCGATAGGTATCCCATTCGGCGTTAAGCGTGGCGTGCACCCCCAGGTCCATTTGGGGATTTTGACGCGCCATTTCCGCCGCGGCGAGAAACCATGGGCATGGAACCATTACCGTGCCAGATGTTATTGTGCCAAACTCCCATAGGTCTTTGTAAGCCTGCACGGAGGCATGGCACATGCCAACGTCATCAACGTGGATGATAACCAGACGGTCGGTTTCGGAATAGCCTAGTTTTTTGAGAAGGCGATTTGGGGCCATTACTTTTCCTTTGTATGAATTCGTCCTGAGCGGAGCGACCATAGGGAGCGCAGTCGAAGGGCGCTTCGACTACAGAACTTCGCTGCGCTTCGTTCTTCCGCTCACCTGTGCCGCACCATACCATCCGTGCCGGATGGCACGGGCAGGTGCAGGCGCAGCGAGGAAGATCATTTGAAAAACTGCGGCAGCCACTGTTTATTTGTCTCCAGCATATCATCCAGCACTTCCTGTACCTTATCGGCGCTCGGCCCGAGCGGATGCGCCAAGAGCGCCTGATACGCGGCGTTCCTATCTCCGTATACGGCGGCCTGAACAGTGAGTATCTCATACATCTTGACCGAGGCAATCAGTCCAAAGCAGGCTAGGGGCAGCGGGTCCGCAGGAAGCGGGTGGATGCCAGACCTGTCCACTTTGGCCGGCATTTCCAACACCCAGTCCACGGGCCAATCTTTTACGGCTCCATTATTTCGTACGTTGACAGTATGGATTTGCCCGAGATCGTTGTAGTGCGAGTCGATTAGTTGGGTAGCCAGGGTCGAGTAATAAGCGCCACCCCGCTTCATCAAGTTATCAGGAGGCTCGGTCAGGGCGGAATCGGCATACTCCCGCAGTAAATCCTTCTCGATCTCCATAACTTCTTCGGCACGGGAAGGCGGCCATTTCTCTTGAGATTTGAGCTTTTTATCGGTGTAGTAGAAATATTGGAGATAGTAGTTGGGCATCATGCCGAGCGATTCGAGCGTGCGGATGTCCCATTCAGGTTCTTCTTCCTGTTTCGTCATCTCGACGAAAGCGGGAAAGATTTGCGGCCACATCTCTTCGCCATCGACCGTGAAGCCATAGTGCCAAGTGAGATGGTTGAGACCGAGCGTTTTCAGCACGGCGCGCTCGTCAGCAATATAACCTTGTGAAGGTTCGAAAACCTTCGCAAGGTTTTCGAGAATTTCCATTTTGGTGGTGATGCCCACGTTGCAAACCCCCACCGCTGGGATATCTGCCGCATGGCGGTTGAGCGCCTCGGTGACCAGCCCGGCCGGATTGGTGAAATTCGCCAGCAATGCGCCCGGGGCAACTTCACGGATGTCTTTGGCGATATCCAGAATAACAGGGATGGTGCGTAATGCCTTGGCCATGCCGCCCACTCCCGTTGTCTCCTGCCCAATCAGGCCGTGACGTCTACCCAGGTACTCGTCCCCACGACGGGCGGGCATCATCCCGATCCGAAATTGGGTGATGATATAGGATGCCTCCGCAATCGCCTCCCGCTGGTCCAGCGAAAGCACCACTTTGAATGGTTCGCCTTTAGCCTTGACCATACGCTGTGCAAATCCGCCGACGATGTCAAGGCGCTCTTTGTCGATGTCCATCAGCCATAGTTCTTTGAGCGGCAGGCGGTCGGTCCTGGCAAGAAAACCGTTGACCAGTTCTGGGGTGTAGGTCGAGCCGCCGCCGATGACTGTGATTTTCATTTTGACATCATCTCCTTCTCCTTATTCCACAGGTCCTTCAGCACCTTACTCGTCGCTTCAAGCGCAATTTGCTCGCAGCCTGCCTGCAACCTGCCGGGGTACCGGTAGGCCAGCGGCGCTATATCCACTTCATAACCGCCCTCCTCGTGTGACTCCTCCGTGTGTAGGTAACTGATGCAGCCATCGCTCACACTGGCGAACAACGTATGAGCGGCGGGCGAGGCAGCCTTGACCTTCATCCCAATTTCGGTAAACGTTTCTGCCCCAAATGTAACCAGCGCTAAGTCACCGATGCGCACAGCGTTGATCCGCATTGGCACTGACCAGAACCCGTCCTTTGCTTCGATGACCGATTTCCACGGATAGCGCTGGTTGAGCAGGATGTCTGCAAATACGGCCATAAAACCCGGCATCTTGGCAAGTGATAACAAGGGCTTACCATAATTTTTGGGCGGACGAGATGTTATGGCACGTGTCTCGGTAGGGAACCAGGCCTCGACACGCTCGATGTTGAGCGGCATCCCTCGCATCTCATCACCCCCCGAGCCTGCTGCCGCCAAAACGGCCTCTGCCACGCTCAGGCCTTGTTCTGTTACTTTCTCAAACGCGCGCGCGTCCTCCCAATACATATCGGGGTTGATGTTCGCCGCTGCTCCCTGGAGGAAGAGAGCCATTCCACCGAGCTCTTGTTCGACTTTGTCGCGCATCACGCCGATCCAATCGGCGGAGACCAGCAGGTTATCCGGCCCAAGCACCGTGCCGTGACAGGCGTAATTGACAATGGTCGCGATCCGCGTTCCCTCCTTATCCCCTTTGCGTCGACCTACGTCAGTCAAAACGCTGACCACCTGCACGGACTTATCCCGCGCGCCCTCGGTGTTGCGACCGATCTCCATGTGTCCATCGGGCATTTTCTCGCGGCGGTTGATGCCCACATCTGCTTGGCTGTGCGAATATTCCAAACGCGCAGGCAAAAGATTCTCTTGCGCCTCTTTTACCGCTTCACCGATGCGATCCACTAGCAAGTTGATGTAATCCCGATTCTTACGCGGCGATTTTTCGTCCGCGTAAGCGATGGGGCCGGAATGGGTATGAGAACAGCACAACAGTACCTCGGTCGGGGCGAGGCGAGCACGGACTCTGTCCACGATGAACTCGTTGATGGTCAGGATGTCCAGTGCGACGATAGCGATGCGCGTCGTCCCATCCGTGAGAACGAGAGCGGTGGCGGTCAGGTCGTCGTGAATACCGATATTGCCCTTCGAACGGTCGCCATAGCCGATGAGGAAGATGCCCTTTGGCGGGCTGATTATTTGGCGGGCAATGCCAGCGAGAAGAGAGGGTTCGATGGTCATGTTTTCTCCCCCCAGTTTACGTTTTGCGTTTCAAGGTATCCGCACATCGTAAAAGGTACCATTCAATTCATCTCCAGGTTTTTCCTGGTCTCTTCCAGCGTGTCACCGATGCGATATTTTTGGAAGAGGAAGAGTCCAACAAAGACGAATACGGCCATCACAGGGAACGCCAGCCGTACGCCAAGCGGATTTGCCTGGGTGTAGCCAAAATTCTCCAGCAGTAGGGGCAGGATCAGGGTTCCGACTGACGTGCCGAGACCGATGGCGAAGGAAAACGTTCCGTAGTAGATAGCCTCGCGGCGACGTTGTGTCAGCATTTCGTCGTAGTCAACCACATTGC
Source organism: Anaerolineales bacterium (assembly GCA_016928525.1). Next base: position 6,085 of record JAFGKO010000221.1, read on the forward strand.
CCATCATGGCATAGATCAGGATCAGGTAACCGCCGAGGGCTGTCCCGATCAACGCCACGAAGATGTAGGCCTGTAGGGAGATGGTGGTCGAGTCCATTGCGCCGATGAGAAAGCCGAGCGCGAAGATGATGCCAAGCAGGAGCATGCTGGCATTGAGTAAGGCGCGCTGGCTGTGCTTGCGATTGAGCCATGTCCAGACCGGACCGGTGAGAGCGATAAAGATGATCAGCACACCTTGGTAGATGCCCACGTCGCCTTCGGTCTGGCGCAGGACCAGTGTAACGAAATAGGGGAAGTTCGCCAGCACCATCTGGTAGGCGATGTGAACAGAGAGCGTGGAAAAAAACAGGATGAGGAACTGCTTGTTTTGGAAGGTGGCTTTGATACCTTCCATCGCAGCCATCGGCTCACCGAGCGGGCGGTCGGTTTCGCGCAGGCCGAGCAGGGTGACATAGATGGTGAAGACACCCACCCCACCCACGACCGCGCCCATTGCCACCGGCCCGATACTGCTGAAAAGGGGCGCGGCAACCAGCGACCCGACTAGCACGCCGACGATCCCGAAGAAACCCTTCCAGTAACTTAAACCGAGACGGGCGTGAGTCTCTGGCGCCATTTCGGGCATGGAGGCGTCATAGGGAATGCCCACCAGGCTGTAACTGGTATGATAGATGAGAATGATGACTATGAAATAGATACCGTTAAGAAGATAATTGGTGAGACTCGGCGGAGTCCACAACAGGATAGCACCCAACAGGATGAAGGGCGAAGCAAAGATCAGGAAGGGGCGGCGGCGTCCCCAGCGCGAGCGCAGGGTATCAGAGTAATGCCCGATGAACGGGTCGATGGCAGCATCCCAGAAGGTGGCGATGAGCAGGAGGATGCCCATTGTTATTGCAGGCATGTAGGTGGGACGGCCCGAATCGGGTGGCGGGGCATAGAAGTACAACAGCCAGGTGCTGATGGTGATGGCGAGGATGTTCAGCCCTGCCGAGGCGCTGGAATAGAGAGCGACACGCCAGAAGGGGAGTTTATTGTTGTCCATTTTTTCTCCTTAGCCTTTCAGAATCCGCAATGCAGTGCTTTGGGGTGTAACACCTTGAGCGGTTCGCCACGTTCGAATTCCAGGCCTGCGGCCACCTGGCGAGATTTCATGTCCAATCCCATGACCAACATATCCATGTCATCGGGTTCGAATTGAGCCTGATAACAACGAACGGCGGCGATTTTGTCATCCCAGGTCGAGGTGACGTCTGGGACAGTGTTTGGCTCACGGGTGTAGTAGAAGACGATGCCGTTGATGTCATGCCCCTCGTAGGCAGAATCAATTGCTGGGTCGGAAGAAGCGATTTTTGTCAGACCTGCGAACATGACCGCTTCAGTCGTCACCAACCCTGTCTGGATGTGGTCGCGATGCGCTTCGTAGGTTAACCAGGGATCAGGAGTGAAAACGAAGTCGGGTTTGATTTGGCGGACGTACTTGAGGACGTCACTGCGCACTTCAAAATAATCATATTTCCCCGCATCAGGATACCCAAGCCAGTATTGCTCTTTGACACCGATGATTTCTCCAGCGGCGAACTGGTCCCGTTTGAGCGCTTCGGCGGCTGTTTCAGGCGAGAGTGAATTGTCCACCACCCCCATCAGGTCGTTGGTGACGGTGAGATAGAAAATTTCCGCGCCGTTTTGCTGGAGTTGTTTGAGAATCCCCGCAGCGGCGATGTCGTTGTCATCGTAATGGGGTTGGACGCACAAAACCCGCCTGGCGGAGAAGATATCGGGAGTGGGGAGGATGGTTTCGATGGTCATAAATTCCTTTCGATAAAGGCTAAAGGCGGAAGGAAAAAGGATGAATGGGGATTTCATCCTTCATAACTCATCTTTCACCTTTTCAATTCTACAACCTTGCCCGTTTTTGCGCTCTCATAGGATGCATCGACAACTTTCATATTCACCAATCCTTCCGCCCCGCCAGGGACAGGCATTCTGTCCGTTTTAATGCACTCAATAAAATAAGCCATCTGGGCGTTATACATGGACTGTGGGCAATGCTCGGTACGAGGGAATTCAAAACCCGCATCGATCACATCCAGTTTTTCTTCTTTCATGTTGGGCAGTTCTAACCTGGTCGGGAATAGTTGACCGAAACCCTGCGTGCCGTACAATTGTGTGGCTGCTTCTGGTCCGTCCGAGTGTGGCTGCCACCAACCGGATTCGATGTAAGATGTCGCTCCGTTATCCCAACTAACAATAATTAGGCCGGTGTCATCTACATCGAAATCTGTGTAGTAGGTGCCAATCTTGGCGTATACCGAAACGGGCTGCGGGTCACCAAGCAGAAACCTGGCCGTATCCAGCGCATGAATGCCCATGTCTGCCAACGCGCCTCCGCCTGCCAGTACTTTTTGTGTAAACCAACCCGAGGGTCCCCAGTGGGTATGCACGCCGTAGCCTTTCGTGCGGATGATTTTGCCCAACTTGTCGGATTGCTCCTTGAGCCAGAGCACATCCTTGTCAAAGCGCCAGCAGTGCGCCACCATCAGCGTCGCCCCAGATTTCTGACTGGCGGCGATCATCGTCTCAGCTTCAGCAGCATTCATCGCCATCGGCTTTTCGACCATCACATGTACGCCCCGCTCCAGCGCCGCAATCGCCTGTGGAGCATGTAAAAAGTTCGGTGTACAAATCACCAACGCATCCACACTGACATCGTCCAGTAACTGCTCTACCGATGTATAACAGCACTTCACGCCGAACTTCCCTGCAAAGGTCTTCGACTTGTCCGAGAACTTCTCGACCACGGCGGCAAGTTCCACATCGGGCTGGCTCAATGCCGCTTGGGCATGGATGTTGGCGATATAGCCTGCACCACTAAACACAATTTTCATATCTGCTCTCCCGCCTCCCTGCTAAAAAAGTGCGGCACATACCCGGTCACCGCAAAGAAACGCTCCAACTGCGCCTTTGACAGTACCAGCGTGGCCGTATTGACCAGCGGGTGACACAGGAATTGGTCCTCGCCCCAAACCTCCTCATCGATCCACAACTTTATCTTATGTTCCGTATCGTTTACCAGCCCCATCATCGTCACTGAGCCGTGGCCTACGCCAAGCAGGCGCATTAGGTCAGTTTCCGAGCCGAAGCGCAAGTGTGAGACACCCAGTTGCGCCTTCAAATCGTCCAGCCGGACGGTTTTTTCGCAATCCGTCACCACCAAAAAGTAATGCCGCTTCTTCTTGTCGCATAGGAACAAGTTTTTGGTGCTTACAGCAGGCATATCTGGACGATGCAACGCTGCCTCCGCGCAGGTAAACACAGCGGGATGTTCGATGCGCTGATAGGTGAAGCGATTGGTATCCAGAAAATCGAGAAATTCCTGTTCTGATACGATCATGTTATTTGAGCTTCATCAGGTAGGTGATGGGCAGGTTCCAGATTTTATCCATGCTAATTATCCATGGCCAGCGCAATCGCTCCCAGCACGCCCGAGCGGTTGCCCAAAGCGGGAGGAACAATGTAATCTTCGATATTGTCGGTAAGCAATTCATGATTCAGATAGTTATTGAGAAGCTGAAGTACTTTCCGCCTTGTTTTTTCCAACAAGAATCCTTTCTGCATGACACCACCACTGATTACGATCTTCTTGGGAGCAAAAGTGAAAATGTAGTTTGCAAGCGCAAATGCAAGGTAACCTGCCTCGAGCTCCCAGAATGGGTCACCGTTTGCAATGATTTCTGCGCGTTTCCCCATGCGTGCCTGGATGGCCGGGCCGGAAGCCAACCCTTCGAAACAATCGCCGTGGTAGGGACAGGCTTCTCGAAAGGGATCCAGTTCCAGGTCATGCGGGATGCGGATGTGTCCCATTTCGAGGCTGACGAGACCGCGAAATGGTTTGCCTCCCACGATGAATCCGCCCCCAATCCCCGTTCCAATCGTGAGATAAAGCGATGGATCGAGTCCTTTGCTGGCGCCCCATTTGAATTCGCCCATGGCTGCTGCGGCGACGTCCATATCCATTGCAATAGGGACTTTCAACTGTTCACGCAACATGCCAAGGATGTTCGTGTTTGCCCAGCCGGGCTTGGGCGTGGTTGTAATGAAGCCGTAAGTGGGTGAATTGGGGTCAATATCAACAGGGCCAAAGGAGCCAAGGCCGATGCCATGCAGTTGTCTTAGATATGGGGCACAGAAATCGCATACCCGCTGGATGGTTTCTGCGGGCGTAGTGGTCGGAAAGCGAATCTCGTCCACGATAGTTTCGGGGTCGCTACCCACCGCGCAGACAAATTTCGTCCCGCCGCCTTCGATACCGCCGTATAACAACGCCTCGTTTGTTTGAGAAGGCATACTTTCTGTATCCTTTCAGTGCTCAGAATTAGTCTGTAACCGCATTCGAAGCAATCAAGTGGCTGTACCATTCGCCGCTGTCTTTGACAATACGCTCCTGGGTTTCGTAGTCCACGCGAATAAGGCCAAAGCGTTTGGTATAGCCATGTGCCCACTCGAAATTATCAAGCAAGGACCAAACAAAATAGCCACGCACATCCACGCCATCTTGCATGGCCAGGCGGGTTTGGATAAAGTGCTGGCGGAGGTAATCGAGACGGCGCTCGTCGTGGACTTTGCCATCAGGGGTGACTTCATCCTTGAAAGCCGCGCCATTTTCGGTGATGTAGATGGGCGGCAGATCGTATTTGTTGTTGATCTTGTTGAGCAGGCGGCGCAGGGCGGGGGCGCAGACTTCCCAGCCCATTTCGGTGTACTCCGAGCCTGGAACGGGATCAATTTGCCCTTCAGCGTTGAAAAGATTACGCGAGTAGTAATTGAGGCCGAGATAGTCCAATTTTTGGGCGATGATGGCCATGTCTCCATCTTTAACTGCGGGCATATTATCGCCTACCAGATCGTAGATTTGCGGAGGGTAATGGCCTTTGAAAATGGCATCCAGGAAGAGCGGCTCTCTTATGTCCCAGGCAGCCTGGGCAGCAGCTATGTCGGCGGGATCATCGCTGGCAGGCTCCTGCCCCCATTGGTTGAGCACAATCCCATATTCCAGGTGTGAAGCGATGCCGCGCATGGCCTGTACGGCCAGCCCGTGGGCCAGCAACAGGTTGTGACCGACCTGGTAGGCGGTCTTGGGATCCTGGATGCCGGGAGCATGCTCGCCAACCAGGTAACCGTCGAACATGACGACGCTGGGTTCATTGAAGGTTGTCCAGCATGTGACGCGGTCACCCAGGCGTTTGACCATCAGGGCGGCGTAGTCGGCAAAGGCGTAGGCTGTGTTGCGGTTAGCCCAGCCACCTTTTTCGTGTAGCGAATATGGTAAATCCCAGTGATAGAGCGTCAGGAAGGGTTCGATATTTGCGGCGCAGAGCGCATCCACGAGTCGATCGTAGAAATCCAGCCCGGGGAGATTGATCCGCCCTCGTCCGGCTGGCAGGACACGGGTCCAGGCGGTGCTGAAGCGGTATGCTTTCAGGCCTAAGCGCTGCATCAGCGCCACGTCATCCTGATAGCGGTGGTAGTGGTCGCAGGCGGTATCACCTGTGTCACCATTGGCGATCTTGCCGGGTGTATGACTGAAGCGGTCCCAAATGGACTCGCCTTTGCCGTCTTCCTTCCATGCGCCTTCGATCTGGTAGGCAGCGGTGGCTGCGCCCCAGAGAAATTTCGAGGGGAATTGGTAGATGGTCATGAATTATTCCTTTAAGCCGGTCAGTTTGATGCCCTGGATGAAGGTTTTCTGGGCAAAGAAGAAAGCGATCACGATCGGAACAGTGAAGACGGTCGCGGCTGCCATCAATTGGTTCCAGACCATGGTGCGTTGACTCTGGAAATCCTGCAAGCCAAGCGCCATAGTGAAGTTTTTCGGGCTGGTCAGGAAGAGCAACGGACCAGTGAAATCATTCCAGGCCCACAGGAAGGTAAAGACGGTGACTGTGGCAAGTACGGGCACGGACAGGGGGAGTACGATGCGGGTGAAGATCTGCCATTCGGATGCCCCGTCAACGCGAGCTGCATCGCACATCTCTTCGGGGATGGTACGGAAGAACTGTCGTAGCAGGAACACGTCATAGGCGTTGGCAAAGAAAGTAGGGATGATGAGCGGCAGGAAGGTGTTGCCCCAGCCGAGAAAGTCGTTGAAGAACAGGTAAATTGGGATCATGGTGACCTGGAACGGCAGCATCATAGTCGCCAGGATGATGACAAACAGGATATCGCGGCCTGGGAATTTTAAGCGTGCAAAAGCGTAAGCAACCGGCGTGTTGGAAAGGAGCGTGCCAACGATCGAGAAAAAGGCGATGACCAGGCTGTTCTTAAAATAGACCCAGAAGCTGGCCCCGATGCCCGGCCGGCTACCCCGTTCCATAGCATCTGGAAAATTTTGCCAGTTGAATCTGACTTCCATGATAGGTTCAGCGATTTTGATTGTGCCCTGTTGGATTTCATATTCCATTGGTTGACCGGGATTTGCCGGGTCGATAAACGTACCGACTCCCTCCACGATTTTGACAGCTGCTAACTGCTTCACGCCACTCTCTGTCTGGACATTATAGAGTGGGAGTTGCTCGCCATTTACATCTACACGGACATTATCATACGGTAACCAACGCGGTGGCGTGTGGAACACATCCTGGTTGGATTTAAAGGCTGTTAACAACATCCACAAGAACGGGATCAGGAAAAATAGTCCAATAAAGTTGATGAGAGCATGGCTGAATAGAGACTTGAAAAAAATTCTAACTTTGCGAGCCCGCAAACGTTTGCGGTATTCTTCGTCAGTTCCAGGGGAAACTTGAAGGCCAGGATAGGGGGTAGGATAATTTGTTGCCATGCCATCACCCTGCGTAATAGGTAAAGCGCTCGCTGACTTTCAGTAGAAGAAGCGTGCAGATCAAAATAACAATGAACAACACCCAGGCCATCGCAGATGCATATCCCATTTTGAGCCACAGAAAACCATTCTGGTACAGATAGACGCTGTAAAAGAGTGTTGAATTTAATGGGTAACCAAGGCTTTGGGTGCCACGAAAAACATAAGCCTGCGCAAAGTACTGGAACATGGCGATCACGCCTGTGATCAAGTTGAAGAGAGTGATTGGTGAGATCATGGGAATCGTTACATGCCACAGACGTTGCCACCAGCTCGCTCCGTCCAGTTCGGCGGCTTCGAGCAAACTGACGGGCACATCCTGCAAGCCGGAGAGATATATAACGATCGTGCCGCCCATGCCCCACATTCCCAACAAGATCAGCCCAGGTTTGGACCAGGTCGGATTGCTCATCCAATTTGGGCCCTGGATCCCGATATACCCCAACACCGTATTAAGGATACCGGTTTGTGGGTTGAGTATCCAAAGCCAGAGAATGGTGCTTGCCACGGTGGGGACGATGGAAGGCAGGAAGTAGATCACACGGTAGATGGATTGACCGCGCACTTTCAGGTTAAGCAACACAGCGCAAAAGAAAGATGTCAGTAATGTCAATGGAACGCCGATGGCAACCATATAGAGCGTGTTGGAAAGCGACTTCCAGAAATTATCGTCTGTTAACAGATTGGCATAATTCTGCAACCCAATCCATTCATTTGGCTGCCTGGGATGATAAATGGTGAAGCTATAAAAGAACGAAGCCACCATCGGATAAAGAGTGAAAACCAGGAAACCGATTGTCCAGGGGAGCAGGAACAGCATCCCGGTCCTGAAATTGACGCGGTCGCGATGACCCCATTTCGGCAACCGGGGAGGCCAGGTCCATTTTCTCTTGATGTGAAGTTCTTGCATGACTTCTCCTTCCTGCTTAAGAGAGTAGAGAAAAGAGGGCGGCGTTGCTACCGCCCTCTTGGGTTATTACTTCGCTACTTGAGAGCCTCTTGCAATTTTGGTTCAAACTCTGCCTGGAGTTCATCCAACAGTGGTTTCGGATCAGCGCCAGTATGTACGACTTGCTCGTAAACTAAGCTATAGGCGTCATTGAGTTCCAATGAGATTGGAGTGGTGATGATATAGGTTGCGTTCGGGCTGGACATCAGGTCTGTGAAGACCTTGAACTTGGGATTCTCCGTGAAACACGGGTCCTTAGCAGCGGTTTTGCTGGTAGGTAGGTTGGCGTTGAAGCAGAACTCCTCGGCCACAATTTCCGGCGACATCATCCAGGCCAACAGTTTGGCAGAAGCATCTTTATTCTTTGCACCGGCCGGGATGACAGCAACTGTACCCTGAACAACAGCTGTGTTTGCCTGTTCCGGATGGTCGGCCGGGGGCGGGAAGGGCGCCACACCATAGCTGGCTTCAGGCTTGAATGCGCTGATAAAGTTCGGACCGGTCATCCATTCACCGTCCACGTACATGGCCATCTTGCCAGTATAGAAGGGATAGTCAGCTGACATATACGCGTCAGCCCAACCGGATGACAACGCCAGAACTTCATCTGCACCGTACTTGGTGTAGAACTGCTGCTGCCAGAGCAGGGAATCGATCATGGGCTGGCTGTTGACAGTTAGTTGGGTGCCGTCTTCGCTGTACCAGAAACCACCGAACATACGAACGTAAAGATCGCTATGATCCCAACCCTGATCCGGCAGGAAACCAACTTGCGTAAGCTTGCCATCTGCGTCGCGCAGTGTCATTTTGTCGGCAAATTCGGCTAGATCTTCCATTGTTTTGGGCGGAGTTTCGGGATCCAGCCCGGCAGCCTCGAACATATCCTTGTTCCAGAACAGGGCATACATGTCTGTTCCCCATGGCAAGCATAGGATTTGATCGCCAGATTTGCATTGCTCCAGTGGCGCTTCGAAGAAGTCATTCAGGTCGATGCCGCCGGTTTTGATAATGTCCGACAGTTCTGTCACCAATCCTTCCTTAGCATAGGATTTGACCAGATCGCCGCCGGAGAGCACCAAGACGTCGGGTGGTTCTGAGCCCGTCAGCGAAGGAAGGATTTTGTCTTCCTCAAGCGGCGCAGTGACCTCAACCTTTATGCCCGATTCAGCGGTGTATTTATCGAACAGTTCCTGGATCTGCTGTGGGTTGTCGCCCCACTGGATCCACACGCGTAGCAGTTCTGGCTCTTTGGCGGCTGGCTGTCCGCCACCACAGGCAGCCAACAGCATCGAAGCCAGGACAAAAATAGAAATCAGGATGTAAAGTTTTTTGTGCATGTTCTCCTCCGAAAAAAGATCCATTTGGATTTGCGTTTAGGATGGTTGTAAAGGCATTTTCCTGGTCACCTCCTTGCGCTAAACGAACTTGCTCTGAAGCAATCCCTGCGATTGGGCAAGTGGACAGCCACAGGATTCGCGGATGACAATCTCGGTCTGCAACAGAACAAAGGCCTCTGCCTGTTGACCGCGAATCAGGCGCACCAATTGCCGGACACCTTCCCTGCCAACCTGCTCGATCGGGGCACGGACCGTAGTCAAAGCTGGTCGCAGATAACGCGCGATGGGAAGGTCGTCAAATCCGACCACCGCTACATCTTGAGGAACGCGTTTCCCTGCATGAATTAATGCCGAAATTACCCCGGCTGCTGTGTCATCGTCACCACCGAAAACAGCATCAAATTCGACACCTTCGATCAACAATTCCTGTAGGGCTACATGGGCTTCTTCTTCATTAAACCCACCCATTGCAACTAGCGAAGGGTCAAAAGGTATCCCGTTTGCTTGCAAGGCTTCGCGGTAGCCGCGCTCGCGCCATTCGGAATCTTCGTTGCCTTCTGGGCCGCGCAAAAAAATAATCCGGCGGCGGTTGTGGGCTTGAATGAGATGTTCCACAATCATCTGCGCGCCGGATTTGTTCTCGATGGTGACAGAAGGGATGTTCAGAGGGGAGGGGGGTGATTGATATAAAAGGACAGTGGGAAAGTTGAGCGAATACAAACGGCTGAGCTCTTTTTTGTCAATGCTTTGGGTGAAAACGATCAAACCATCGGTATTGTGTTCCCCTAGCGGGCGGTGCGGTACAGGTTTAGAAGCATGTGGGATGTGGCTGGTAGCGTGGATCAGCAGGTCGTAACCGGCGGCTTGCGCTTCCGCTTCGATGCCTCGCAGGAGCGGGGAAAAGAAAGCGCCCCCAATCTCAGGCAGAAGCAACCCTAATGTTTCCGTGCGACGACTGGCCAGCACACGAGCTGCCGCGCGCGGAACAAAGGCCAGTTCCTTGATGGCTTCTTGAACTCGTAGTGCTGTCTCGCTTGCAACAGGTGTTGTCCCATTGATCACGCGACTGACCGTAGCAATCGAAACCCCCGCCTTTTCGGCAACATCTGAAATTGTGGGTTGCTGTTTCTTGGAAAGCATTGGATGTAAGCGTTTTCTGAAAGCGCTTACATAGTATAGCAAATCTAAGAGTGAGAGTCAATTACTTGTGGAAAATTTTAAGATTTTGTAAATATGAAGACATTTTCAGAACCAGATCGACTTCTTCGAGATACCTTCAGCTGATTCCGAACCGAGCCGAAATTCCAGCAGCTTCGACAGCAACGTGTCTTATACTGTGTCATTGATTAAACTGAACGAAGCCCCAATGGTCACCGCCCAACTGACCGATGTGGAACATGATGCTATACAGATCGGCATGCTGGTGGAAATGGTCACCCGCAAAATGCGCAATGAGGGTAAAAAGCGGAGGATGATTGTGTACGGGTATAAATTCCGACCTTCGCTACATCAACCCCAACCTACAGCGTAAGCGTATCACTACAAAGATCACCCCAAACTCCCCGTGTTTTGAAAAGACGGGGAGTGCTTTATTCCCAAAGAGCCAAGAACCACTCTATATGAGCCTTTCTCACTCTTCGATTACATACCGCCATTCTTCTGCCGGTCGACGAGAGAGCCGCGAGGGTCCATAGGAAATGACCACGATGACAGCTGCCAAAACAACTAAACCCGTCATGGTATTATCAATCAGCGGATTTGCACTATGATCGATTGCAAAGATCTGCGACCATGTGTTCGTTGCTCCATGCAAAAGGTACGCCAGAAGGACACTCCCGCGCGTGTGGTTATACATCCATGTAAAGAGAATGGTCAGGCTGACGGTCGAGATCAAAAAACCGGTGAAACTGGCGCCCGCCTGCGATGTACCCGTCAAAGTGAAAAACAACGGCAGGTGGAACAAAGCCCAGATCACGCCGAGGATTAAGCTGGATGTCAAAGCGGTATATTTCGCCTGCAATCGCGGTAATGCGAATCCGCGCCAGGCAAGTTCCTCTCCGTTGACCAGGCTGATCGCGAGGAACATCATCGCAATGGATATCATCATTTCCAAGGGATTGGAAAACTTCGGGAAATTTTCCGAGAGAAAAGGCAGGGCAGAACCGCCAAATGAATTGGACAATCCGATTGCACCAGCGCAAACCGCAGCGTAACCAAATATCGCAAAGATGTACCAACGAAATCCAACTTTCGCAATCAACAACTTACCGAACAAGGTACGAATGCCTTCCGTACCCTTTGTTATTCCAGTGATGATCACCGCCGCCAGGGTCGGCATATATCCCATCACGATCATCCAGGGAACGGACAGGCGGAACGGTAAAATATCATGTGAGCCGAGCGCATCTACGATCATGAAAGGCCAGGTTAAACCCAATACAAGTAGAAAAAAAGCCGTCAGCGGATATTTATGTATCAACGAACGTGAGTTGGATTTATCGGACAGTAATACTGAAGCAGTCATTTTTCATTCCTTTCAAAACATTATTTTCAATGGACACAATATACGAATCCAGCGTTACACAGTTCATAACCAGGATCCATTCGGAAAATAGTTATCGTATTTTTCGTACAACGCAAACAATTTGCTCATCTCCTTTGGAGGCCAGCTCGGCTCCAGTTGCACCAGCGCCGCCAGTTCCTTGAAATACTCTTCGAAGCCGCCAGGTGAGAGAAAGGTCAGAAAACGAGCTGGCTCTTCCTCCGGATTGGAAAATGTGTGCAGCACGCCCGTCGGGATGTACACCATCGAGCCAGGTTCGCCTTTAAAAACTTCCTCGCCCATGTGAAAAGTCACCCTGCCTTCCAACACGTAAAATACTTCACTGGTCACCTTGTGCCAATGCAACGGCGGACCCGCGAACATGGGCGGCGCACTGTATTCGAGCAACGCCCACTCGCCCGCTGTATCTGCGCTCGAAACTTTGTAGGAAAGGTCTACCCCTAAAAACGAGAGTGTGGGGCCTGTGCCGGGTTTGAGTAAGCGCGGCTGTGATTGAAAAGTTTGATTGATCATATGTGTCTCCTTTGTTGTTCGCATGATACGCGTTGTACTTTGACATTGGGTGACGGCAAGTAACACAAAAAGTGACACAACCCTGATACAATCCTGCGCGATGGACGCTGATACGTTCGGAGTCTGGATCAAACAACGTCGCAAAAGACTCGATCTCACACAAGAGATGCTTGCCCAGCGCGTGGGTTGTTCCCTTTCCGCCATTCGCAAGATCGAAAACGATGAACGCCGTCCATCGCGCCAGATCGCCGAATTGCTGGCTCTCCATTTGGAAGTCCCAACCGAAGAGCGGACTCTTTTTCTCAAGATTGCCCGCGGCGAGGGCAGTATCCAACGCCTGATTAGCGCCTCAACCCTTACCGAGAAACTGGTCGCTGCTCCTGAATCTTTTTCCATCCCTTCAAATATTCCTGTATCAACATCCCCATTCATCGGTCGCCAACAGGAGAGCGAAAGCGTCGCTCGCATGTTGACCGATCCGCGCCAGCGTCTCATCACTATCCTCGGACCGGGCGGAATCGGTAAGACTCGTCTGGCTATGCAAGCGGCAAGTACACAACTTGCAACATTTCAAGACCATGTGTACTTTATTCAACTTTCTGTCTTTAACACAACAGACTCCATCCTGCCAGCTATCGCATCCACGTTAAATATCCCATCTGCGAATACAGAAGAACTCAAAACACGTCTGTCCGATTATCTGCGAGATAAAAATAATACATCAAAGTCCTTCATATGTTGGTACTGACACAATACAACTCGCTCATGGGAAGTTGCCTAAAGTTTTCTTGCGATGTTGCGGCTTGAGTGATTGGGAGATCGAATCTGCAAAACTTTATGTCCCCGACCTGAATAACCAAGAGATAGACGATATTTTGTACAAGATACATGATCTGCGTGCTCACCAATCTTTACAAATTTCCCCACTTTTCATCTCATATAGCCGTGCCAACAGTAATTTTGTTGAAAGGATGGAAGGACAACTCAATGTAAAAGGCATCCGCTTCTGGCGTGATATCCACCACGCTACCGCCGGCCCTCTGGAAAAACAGATCGATAGGGCAATTCGGCATAACCCCACTGTGTTGCTAGTCCTGTCCGAGAACTCCATTAAGAGCGATTGGGTGCAGCATGAGGTACGCTTCGCGCGAGAGTTGGAGAAGGAAACTGAGCGTCATGTTTTGTGCCCCGTGGCCCTCGATGATAGTTGGAAGTCAAGTCCCTGGCCTAAGCGGGTCATGGAACAGGTCATGGAGTACAACATCCTTGACTTTTCCAATTGGGAAGATGGAGACGAGTTCGAGAAGCAGTTCAAAAAGCTGATCGATGGGTTGGATTTGTTTTACAAGTAATAGGTGGAAGGGAAGGTATTCGATCGCGCACCTGCCCCGGACGAAAGATCACTACAGGTGAATAAGCGGGGAACCGCGCGCCCATAGGGGCGATGTTTTTTGGTACATTTGTATGCTTTTGCACTCTCTCATTAAAGCCAACCGCCCCGTAGCTGCGCAGGCATAAAGGGGCGGCGGGCCATTTGGAGTGTTTATGGCACCCAAAATCAAAGCCATGAACATAATACAGGCGAGGAAATAAAAAGTCAACGAACAGATTCGTAAGGTGAGGCTCGCTTTTTTCATGGAACCGGCTACGAATTCGATTCTTGCAAGGCCTGGGGTGTTACATATTAGACCTCTTGCATAAGGGCTCTCGTCGCCGTACCCCAATACGGGGCACTTTCCCCGGCGGCGAGGACGCCGCCTAGCAGCTTGTCGGAGAGGAAAGAAAACACCCAAATTGCCGGCCTGGATTGGCAAATCCAGGCTAAGACGAAGCGAAAAACTGTCGAAATTAGGGGTTGTCCAAAAAGGGTAAAAGGGGGCAGAAAAAGCAAAAGGCAAAAAAACTGGCGGTCACTGGAGCGCCAGTTTTCGTAAATTGTGTGCCATGC
>JAFGKO010000222.1 GCA_016928525.1 Anaerolineales bacterium
CAGCTTGCCGCCAAGTCCTCCGAGCTGGAGCAGCTGAGCGGGCAACTGGTCGTGAAGGACACGGAGAAACAGGTATCGGTCAGCGAGCGCGACAAACTGCTCCAATCCATGACCCAGGAAAAAACCTCCCTGGAAGCCAAACTCGCCGAACTGCAGGGACTGGCCCTCAAGGTTGAAGTGATCAACGAGTTGGGCAGGCCGGAACTCTTGAAGATCGCCAACCGCCTGCCCTCGATGAGCGACCGGGAAGCCCTTAAGGTGGTCTTGCAGGACTTCGCGGGTTTTGCCGATGACCTGGTCCAGAAACGGGAGAAGGATCTCCTCGCGGGCGTGACTCCAGCACTTTCCAGCGCCGGAAACGTCAAGCCGGGCATACCGGCCAGCGAGACCGAATGGGAGCGGCACATCAACGGCTTCGGCCTGGGCACGCGCGAGCGACAGCAGGCCATGGATGATTACTGGGGCTGGCTGGAGCAGAAACACTCCAAGGAAAAATAGGGAATAACCAATGGCAACTGATTTCACCACCGGAACCCTCTGGCAGTCAAGCATCCCCAACTGGCAGCGCATCTACTACGAAGGGCTGCTGATGGAAACCCTGCGCACCAAGTCGATCATGGTGCCCTACACGATTGTCAAAGAGGACTTCACCGCTAAGAAAACCGGCATCATGCAATTCACCGAAGTGTATGACACCGAGCCCAATTGGAACACGATCTCCGAGACCGACCTGTGGCTTTCCGGCGCGCACCTGGACAGCCGCTCGCAGACCATCAGCCTGGAAGTCCACGGCGATATTCTGAAGTTCTCGGACTACAGCGAGATCACCACCTACATCAACAACGGCGATATTCGCGGCCTGGTGCGCGAAAAGATTGGCCAGAACCTGACCGATACCCTGGATATCCTGGCCCGCAACGCCTTCCTCGCCCACCCCTACCCGTTCTACGCAGGTGGGGCGAAGACCTCGCGGGCCACAATCGCCCCGACGGATCTCTTCGATCCTGATCTGGCGGAGCTGGCCCGCACCCACCTGGAAGAGCACGAGATCCCCGGCGTAGTAGCCGTGGATGACAGCGGCGTGCAGACCATCGTCTGCGTGACCACTCCGCGCGTGATCCACGATATCCGCACCGCCGCCGGATCGAACTGGCTGGAACTGCAGCAGTACGCGGGTGGAGGCCGCAAGTTCAACGGTGAGGTCGGCACCTGGAACGGCGTGCGCTTTGTGCGCACCAACCGCCTGGTGCTGCGCAACTACGGTGAGGTGAGCGAACAAACCAGCCTGGCCGTGGCCTCGCAGAAGGGCGAAGGCGCTGCCGCGACCGTGGATACCATCTACTCCGTGGGCCGCGATCCCAACGCCAAGCGCTACATCACCGTGGCCGCCAATGCCGGCCTGGTGGTGGGCGACT
The DNA here is from genome assembly GCA_016928525.1 of Anaerolineales bacterium. The sequence goes on from JAFGKO010000222.1 coordinate 1,416, forward strand.
ACATCACCATCCATTCCGCTGAAGCGGGCACCCCTGGCGAAGCCCCGAATGAGGCGGACGGCACGCAGGAAACCCGCCGCATCGTCGGCCTTTCGGGCGTGGGCAACGTGAATATCTCGCTGGACAAGCCGCTGATGAAACCCCATGCTCAAGGCGATTTCGTGACCAAGGGCCGCACACTGCACGCCTCGCTCTTCATGGGCGGTCCTTCGGTGGTCTTTGGCATCGCCGAACGCCCGACCCCGATCCTGCCGCCCAAGTTCGATGATCTGATGATGATCAACCGCATCGGCTGGCGCGGCATGTTCAAGTTCCAGCAGTTCCGTCCCGAGTACTACGAGCTGCACCTGACGGCTGGCACGACCAACTAAAGGCGAGCGATGGAAACCTGGGACACTTTACTGGCCGATATCCGCGCTGATCTTCAAGATAACGCTACCAACCCGCGTTGGAAGGATGATGTGCTCTTCGTCTTCACCAAGGATGCGGTACGGGATTATTCGATCTGGTTCCCGAGAAGGGTTGACCGGTATGAGATGGCCCTCGTGGAGAGCGCGGTTGCGCCATCATGCCCTCTACCGCTGGACTATATCGAGGATATTCAGGTCGAATGCCCGCTGAACTTGTTTCTGGAGAGACGGCTGGACCGGCCAGGGACCAGGTACAACAGGTCGACCCTCTACTACTTTATTCAGGGGGGCTCCCTGTATCTTTCAGGGACCCCTCTGGGGGACAGTCTCTACCTGACCTATCTCGCTTCTCATCCCGTTCCAGCCTCAGCAGTTGACAGCACCTTTGTCTTTACTGTTCCCGACAGTGACATCGAGCTGATCCGCCTGTTTGTGAAAGCCAAGGTGAACGGACAGATGCGCCAGCGCCAGGCCGCGCTGGACCGCTTCAAGCCGGTTGGCGAGCGCACCGACAACCCGTTGGAGCCGGAAGTCGACAACCTGTGGGGCGAGTACTACCAGAAAATCGCCCAGCGCATCCCTGGTGGGGTCATTTCCCTGTACCGGGCTGGGAGGCTCAAATGAAACAGGAGCTTTCACCATGATCCATAAGTCGATTATGGATTATGTGAAATCCCGCCTGGAAAGGGATCTCATCGAACGCGTTTCCAGCGATGGAAACCCTGTCAACGACGATACCGTCGCGGGTGTGGTCAAGACTGGGCCTCTCCAGGGCGACCCGGACCCGGATGTTGCCCGCATCTCGGTCGAGCTCTACGAGAACGACCCGGATCAGGAGATCAAAGGCTCAGGCATCTCGCAGACATCCGAGGCATGGCAGGACAGGATCGAGGAAATTGAGATTGGCGGCGGTATTACCTGGCGCAGGCGATTTACCGTGAAGGTGCGTGTGCTTCTGGAAGGAACCCGCGAGGATCTGGACAACGCCCGCCGGATTGCATCGACCGTACGAAGTCGCGTTGAAAAATCCATCCTGCAGATGCGGTTCGCGGGCGTAGCAAGTGAAGGGGAGATGGTCGTGATGGGTCCCTTCTCGGATGACCTGAACTCCGAAATGCTCCAGGCCGGCGGTCCCCCGGACGCCTACGATTTTTTTATCAAAATCCGTTTTGAAGTGCTGACCACACAGTTCATTGTGGAGGAGTAACACGAATGGCAGCTTCAGAAAAATCCGTGCTCGGTTTTGCAAAACAGGCCGCGAAGGGCGCTCCCGCATCCGCAAACTTCAAATACCTGCTGTTCTCTCGCGGCACGGCTGGCGTGCAGAATATGACCATCCCGCTCGACCAGGAAGTCGGCGGCGGCGCAATGCTGCGCGACGTGGTCAAGGTGGGCGTGACGGGCGGCGGCGCGCTGGAGTTCATCCCGCGCCCGGACAGCCTGGGCCTGCTCCTGATGGGGGCGACCGGCCAGTCGTCCGCTCCAACGGCCCCCGCCTCCGACCCAACCGCGGCCGTCGCCAGGGAGCACGTTTTTACACTTGGCCCTGACCAGTTTGCTGCTCCCTACTACACCGCTCGCTTTGCCCCGGCGAAGCTGTGGGGTGAGGAAGTTCCCGACTGCCGCTTCACCGCGCTGAGCCTGCAGTGGCGCGGCGCGAACTTTATCCGTGGTCAACTTGGGTTCGTCGGCGGTACACCCGTTCCCGTATCGGATGCCTCCGCCTGGGGACCGCAGTCCGATGTCGACCAGACCCCGCCCTTCATTACCCCAGTGAGTAAAATCGAGATGCCCTCTGGCGTAAACATGAAAGTGCTGGGCGGTTCCTTCATGAGCACCATGGCGATCCCCCTGGAAGAGCAGTGGATCGTTGGCTCCTACAGCCCCGACGACTTTGACATCGTCTCCCGCGCTTTCGTCCTGCAGCTGGCGGTCAAGGTGGCGGATGCCAATCTATACAACGCCGTGATGTATGACGGCCTGGGATACGCAAACGCCTGGAGCGCCGAGATCCTCAAACAGGCTGACTTCAACATCGAGTTCAAGACCGGGCAGATGGTGGAGGGCGATATCCCCTACAGCCTGAAGATCGAAGGCAACGGCGGCGCGCCGGGCAGCGGCAACGTGGCCTGGAGCGCCCAACCGGTTGGACTGCGGGCAGGCTCGCAGGTGGTCATGAACGTGACCGGCGTTTTCCTGGCGGACGCAACCCAGGCGATCAAGTTCACCCTGGTCAACGGCCACGCCGCGCAATATTAATCCTTCTCGTCCAGGGGTTTCCGGCGCTGGAAACTCCTGGACGGTTCCAATTTCCAATGGAGGTTTTACAGATGCCAGACTTTGACTTTGGCGATTACGCAATTATCGATGG
>JAFGKO010000223.1 GCA_016928525.1 Anaerolineales bacterium
ATTCTGCCACCAGCGTAATCAGTCATTGACTGGTTACGCTTTTTTTGCGCTGAACCGTAACCAGTCCTGACTGGCCCAACCCTCGATAACGAATCGTTTTCGCGCGCCCACTTCTTCCTCGAAATCTCTCATCCCTGGTTTTCGGCATTTATGAAGAGCATCTTTGCGGCGATTGTGATTTCTGGTGTGGGCATGTTATCCTTTTTAATGGACCATGAAGATGCGCAGGATCGCATTGGGTTGACGTCCGGCACGCTGGCCAGCGCAATCTTCTATCATTTGACTCTGACCTCGTCCGTGCCGCCCGTAGGCTATCTGACTTACGGAGATCAATTCATGATCCTGCAATATATCTTTATCACTGCTGCGCTTGCCACCTCGATCGTGTTGTTCCTGTTGGTCAACGCCGAGAAGCGAGGAAAACGGAACGAAACGGTAGCGAAACAAATAGACACCTGGACGCGTCGTCTCATCCCTCCCCTGTGGGTTGTGTCCATGATCACGTTGCAACTCATTTATGTTGGAATACCAACATCGTGAATATTCGAACCGAAATCTTTAAATCCAGAATCCGTGCATCTACTGAATCACCTCTCTAACGCAGATAGCTGCGGATTCTCGGGGTCGTAGTACACAGTCACTTCCGCGCCAACAGGATATTTATCGACTGTATCATAAGCAACGCGACTGCTATAGGACGATAAATGCACGTCCCCAGCTTTGATCTGACTGCCGCTGTACCCTCTTCCATAAACGCTATATTGGAAGACGATATGCGGTGACACGCTAGTATGATCCCCACCTGAAACCTCCACCCGCGAAGTGACAACCTTCCCAATGGTGGAAGCCCAATTCCTGGCAGCTTCGCGCAAGGTTTTGGCTTCCTTCGACTTTTTATTCAAGAACCAGCCAATGCCGCCAAAGATACCCAACATTGGCAACACAGTCGCAGCGATAATGAGCACAACAAGCAAGAAAATACCACCACCGACGCAGACCGTGATCAGAACAGGGGAAAAATTTTGCCAATCCATACATACCTCCCGCGAATAAATTTGTTGATAAATTTTATCTCAATTGTACTGTAAGATACATCCTGCTGAGGTCATCTTTTTCAATGCAGACGCATACCTCGCTTCGTCTTTAGACGATTTGCCTGCTGAGGCTATCCTTGGATTGATCCTGACAACAAGATTATCTCCAGCTTTTCCTTCGAGTAACAGGGAAAAACAAAATTCAGCATTTGAACGTTGACACAGAACCCCGCAGCAGGTATAATACCGTCCGCTTCTGCCCTGGCAGCAAGAACAGCCGGGGCGGTCGTTTGTAACCCGGCTTCCCCGCACATCTGCGAAGGACCCGTCCCGATAAGGATGCGAAAACCCCGCGGTCAGTGTGGCGAAGTGAGATGCCAGGAGAAAAAATGAAATACGCGATTGTAGAAAGCGGCGGCAAGCAATTCAAGGCCGTCGAAGGTGAGACCATCGAGGTCGATCGCCTGCCAGTCAACGCTGGTGACAAAGTTGGGCTGGAGCGAGTGTTGATGCTGGTAGACGGTGAAGAGATCACCGTCGGAACGCCTATCGTTGGCGGTATCCAGGTCAGCACTACTGTGATGGACCACTTTAAGGGCCCCAAACTCATCGTCTTCAAATACAGCCCAAAGAAGCGCATCCGCGTCAAGGGCGGCCATCGTCAGCAGTACACCCGCCTGATGGTGGATGTCATTGGAAAGCCAGGCGAGACTCGCAAGGTTGCCAAAGCAGAAAAAGCGGAAGCCCCTGTTGTAGAGAAAGCCGAAGCCAAAGCTGAGAAGAAGGTCGAAAAGAAAGAAGCAACTGCTACATCGTCCCCGAAAGGGAAGAAATCGGTTGCGAAAGAAAAGAAGGCTGAAAAAGCTCCGGCCAAAAAGAGTGAGAAGGCCCCAGCGAAGAAAACAACATCGAAGAAGACTACCCCCACATCGTCCCCGAAGGGGAAAAAGCCTTCTTCGACCAAGACAACCAGGAAGTAGTGTGAGGTAGAAATGGCGCACAAAAAAGGTGGCGGCTCAAGCCGCAACGGACGAGACAGCAATTCCCAACGCCTGGGCGTGAAACGCTATGCCGGTCAGTTTGTACTTTCCGGTAATATCCTGATTCGCCAGCGCGGCACCAGCATCAAGCCCGGCCTTAACGTAGGCCGAGGCAGTGATGACACCCTGTTTGCTACCACAGATGGGATCGTGATGTTCGATGTGACCCGCGGCCGCAAGCGTGTTAACGTGGTCCCGGCCGAGGAATAAAAGGATATTGGTATGAAGACAGATATTCATCCCACATATTATGTGGATGCCACAGTGACTTGCGCTTGTGGAAACACCTGGAAGACCGGTTCAACCAAGAAAGAGATTCGCGTCGAAATCTGCTCGAATTGTCACCCGTTCTTCAGTGGCGAAATGCAGCGCATTGTCGACATCGAAGGCCAGGTCGACCGCTTCTACAAGAAACTCCAGGCTCGCCAGGATTATGTGACTGAAAAGAAAGCCCGCGAAACCGAGAAAGTTTCCCCCGAGCGACCGGTTGCCGATCTCGAACTTGGCAAACGCCCAACCGATGCGCTTGCCAAGGCTGGCATCAAAAAAGTAGGCCAGCTCATGAACAAATTTGCTGAAGGCGAAGAAGCCTTGTTGGCGATTACCGGCTTTGGTCAGAAATCTCTGATCGATGCCAAAAAGAAACTGCGTGCATTAGGGTACGAATTCGTCGAAGCAGAAAAAGCCGCCTAAGGATTGCGCCTCCGGTAAACTCAGGTAAACTTACAGGCAGATGCTGTGCATCTGCCTGTTTTGCTAGATTTCGCAAATCCTTGAATACCTGGAAGAGGCCCGAAAATAGGGGAGCGGGCATACACTTGCTCCCCTATTTTCGGGTATCCTCTCAACCGTCGTAAAGGATTGAGCCTGAAATATTGAAAGGAAGTTATGAAACATCATACCGGTTCCATCGAGGTTGTTTGCGGCTCCATGTTCAGCGGCAAGACAGATGAACTCATCCGCCGTCTTGTACGCGCCACCATTGCAAAGCAAAAGGTGCAGGTTTTCAAGCCCGCTATTGATGTTCGCTACGCCGTAGAAAAAGTGACTTCACACGCAGGTTCGAATTACAGCGCCATCCCCGTTGAAAAAGCAGCGGACATCCGTGAACGCATCGATGAAGATACAACCGTGGTTGCCATCGATGAAGCCCAGTTTTTCGATCCGGAAGTTGTAGATGTAGCCCAGGAATTGGCTGAACGCGGCGTACGCGTCATTGTGGCCGGTCTTGATATGGACTTTCGCGGTGAACCATTCGGCCCAATGCCAACATTGATGGCAAAAGCTGAGAAAGTGGACAAGCTGCACGCCATTTGCATGACCTGCGGAAACGAAGCCTCGCGCACACAGCGACTGGTCAACGGCAAACCGGCGCGTTATGATGACCCGGTGGTTATTGTCGGCGCATCTGAACTGTATGAAGCCCGCTGCCGCGAACACCACCTAGTGCCCCGCTAGGGGTACATCGTCCCACGTTAGCGGGGCCAAGTGCCCCACTAGCAAGTGCAATATCTCGCGGATATTTAATTTTTGGAGCGCGTATGCAAGATTATCGTGAATTTCTGGCTGAAACCTTGATCGACGAGAATACCCTGCAAAAGCGTATTGCCGAGATCGGGGAGGAAATCAACCGCGACTACACAAGCACAGACAATCTCCTGTTGATCTGCATTCTGCGCGGTGGCATCGTCTTTCTCGTAGACCTGATGCGTCACCTGACTGTCCCGCACCAAATTGACTTTATGGCGATCACCTCCTACGGAGCGGGAGCGCGCGAATCGGATGGCAACGTCCGTGTGACGCTCGACCTGCAGACCAACATCCGCGACAAGGACGTGCTGCTGGTGGAAGACATCATCGATAGCGGTCATACCATCTCGCACGTGCTGGAACTGCTCTCCACCCGCCAGCCGCGCAGCTTGAAGGTTTGTTCGCTGCTCGACAAAGCCGAGCGCCGTGAAGTGGTCGTCCCCATTCACTATCGCGGATTCGAAATCCCCAACAAGTTCGTCTTCGGCTACGGGCTCGACTTGGACGAATATTATCGCAACCTGCCTTTCATCGGCGTCGTGGATTTGGACAAACTCCAAGGAGACTGATGCCGGACGGATCAGGGCAAGTAGAATGACGGACAAAAAAGGGCAAACGGGCTCCCAAACCGCTTCTCCCTACGCCGGACGCTGGGTGGCGCGCCTGCGCGGAAAAGTCATTGCCCAAGGCAAGACCCCTGAAGAAGCGCGTCGCGCCGCGCAGACCCATCGTCATAAGGAATCCCCCGAGATCGTTTTTATGCCTGCTCCTTTTTCCTTCTCTCCTTTACTGGCTTCCGTTCATGAAGCGCTACCTGCCGGCCAGGAAATCTATCTGGTAGGCGGCGCAGTGCGCGATGCCCTCCTTGGACGCGAATCGCACGACCTGGATTTTGCCGTACCGGCTGATGGTATTAAACTGGCACGACGCATCGCAAACAAACTAAAGGGCGCTTTTTATCCGTTGGACAATGAACGGGACACCGGACGCGTCGTCTTGATCCATGAAGATGGCACGCGCACGGTTATGGATTTTGCCACTTACCGCGGCGCGGACATCGAAGCCGACCTGCGCGACCGCGATTTCACCATCAACGCGATTGCCTATAATTTAGGCACCGAAGCGATCTTCGACCCCTTGAACGGCGCAAACGACCTGCGCGCCAAACGCATTCAGGCTTGCACACCAGAGTCCCTGACCAATGACCCGGTCCGGGTGCTGCGCGCGGTCCGCCTGGCAGCCGGGCTGGGCTTCCAGATCGACGCGGGGACCCGTCAGAACATGAAGCAGGCTGCGGAGGGGTTGCGTAGCGTTTCCCCCGAACGCTTGCGGGATGAGTTGTTCCGCATCCTCGAAGGTCCGCAGCCTGGTACGGCCATCCGCGCGCTGGAGATGCTGGGCGTGTTGCCACATATCCTGCCAGAACTGCCTGCGCTGAAAGGCGTGGAACAGCCCATGCCCCACGTCTACGACGTCTGGACGCACACACTCTCTGCGATGAACCAGCTTGAAGATATCCTGGCCGCCCTGTCTCCCGGCTACGACCCTGAGGCCACCGACGACCTGTTCACCGGTTTACTGGTCCTGCGGCTGGGACGGTACCGCGAGCAGTTCGCCGCGCACTTTGCCAACCCACTCAACGTCGACCGCTCTGCGCGCGCCCTGCTGTTCTTCGCCGCGCTGTATCACGATGTAGCCAAACCGGCCTGCAAAACCACGGACGAGGATGGCCGCATACGTTTTTGGGAACATGACATACAGGGCGCGGACATGGCCACGATGCGCGCAAACGTATTACACCTGAGCAATGACGAAATCCACCGCTTATGCCTTATCATCCGGCATCACATGCGCGTGCATTTCTACAGCAACCGCATGGAAAAAGAGCACAAGGAACCCTCGCGCAAGGCCATATACCGTTTCTTCCGCGATGTCGGCGAAGCGGGTGTAGACCTTGCCCTGCTGGCGATGGCTGACACGCGCGCCACACACGGCCACACGCTCGCACAGGAAACCTGGACTGCTACCCTGGATATTTGCCGCACCTTGCTCGAAAATTACTGGGAGAGGCCCACAGAGACAGTCTACCCTCCCCGACTGCTGAACGGCAACGAGGTGATGACCGAGTTCACTCTCAAACCCGGCCCGCGCGTGGGCGAAATTCTAGAGGCCATCCGCGAAGCTCAGGCTACCGGAAAGGTCCATACACGCGAAGAAGCACTGGCCTTTGCACGCGTATGGCTGGATGGTGATAGTAATCGTAAATCTGAAATCTAAAATCTGAAATCTAAATTCGGAAATCGTATGAACCTTGTCTTTTTCGACCTCGAATCGCAGAACCTGTTCCAGGATGTGGGCGGGCGCTCCGGCATCGAGAAACTGCGCCTGTCGTGCGGCGTCACCTTTTCCACCAAGCGGAATGATTTCGCTGTCTACTGGGAAAAGGACGCGCTGGCTCTGATCGAAGAGCTCAAGAATGCAGACCGCGTGATCGGATTCAACCTGATCGGGTTCGACTACCAAGTACTACGCCCTTATGCGCCGACATTCAACTTCGCCTCGCTCCGCACCCTCGATCTGCTCCAGGACATCCACCGGGCTTTGGGCTTCCGGTTGAGTCTCGACGCGATTGCCGAGGCGTCGCTCGGCGCGAGCAAATCTGCGGACGGGCTCAAGGCCGTGGAATGGTTCCGCGCGGGCGAGTTGGAGAAAGTGGCCGAATATTGCAAAGTCGACGTGGACATCACCCGCCAGGTGTATGAATTCGGGCGCGACAATGGCTTCGTGCATTACCGCTCGAAATTGGGAAGTAAACTGAAAGTTGCTGTCAATTGGAGGTAGAAATGGAAAAAGCAAATATTAATGGTATTCGAATTGCTTACACCCGTAAGGGCGTAGGGAAGCCACTTGTACTCGTACATGGCTACCCGTTAGACCACACGATTTGGGACGAGGTCCTACCCTTGCTGGAAAACGACTTCGACCTCATCACCCCC
>JAFGKO010000224.1 GCA_016928525.1 Anaerolineales bacterium
CCAGGTCGTTCCGGTCGGTGATGACCACGATGGTCGGGTTTTCCATGGCGGGATGCAGCACCAGCCGCCCGGTATAAAACGCCATGCTGAGGCTTTTGCCCGCGCCCTGGGTGTGCCAGACCACGCCGATACGCCGGTCACCCCTTTCGCCGCCCTGCATGGTTTGGGATTTGTAAATGCCTTTCAGTTCGCCGATGTGGGACAAATTGGCAATTTGTCCTACGCGCGAAGCGCGGATGGTTTCCTCCAGCGCATAATTGACCGCGTGAAACTGGTGATAGCCCGCGATCTTCTTGAGCGTGGGCGCGCCGCGCTCCTGTTCGAAGACAATGAAATAGCGGATGAGATCGAGCAGGCGGCGTTTCTCGAACATGCCTTTCAACAATACTTCCAGTTGCGTAACTGTCGCAGGAGCAGTGTTTTCGCCTTCGATGGTCTTCCACGGCAGGAACCATTCTTTGTTGGCCGTGAGCGAGCCGAAGCGCGAGTTCAAGCCATCGGAAATGATGAGTAGTTCGTTGTAGTGAAACAGCGCAGGGATGTCATGCTTGTAGGTTTGCAACTGGTTGAACGCCGACCAGATCGTGGCGTTCTCATCGGCAGCGTTCTTGAGTTCGATCACCGCCAGCGGCAGACCGTTGACGAAGATGACCACGTCGGGCCTGCGCGTGATCGGGTCAGGTCTGAGACCTGACCCAGCCTGAACCGTATATTGATTGACAACCAGCCAGTCGTTATTATCGGGATTCTCGAAATCCACCACATACGCCCGCCCGCTGACTGTGCGCCCATCTTTCGCCTTGTACTCCACCTCAATACCGTTGACCAGCATGTGATGAAAGGCGTGGTTGTTGAGCAGGAGCGAAGGCTTGCCAAGCCGTGTCAGTTGGCGAAAGGCCTCTTCGCGCGCGGCAGGTGGAAGGTCGGGGTTGAGGCGGGCGAGCGCGTCCTGCACCCGTCCGAGTAGGAGCGCTTCCTGATAATCACCGCGTTCGGGGCGCTCGCCATCGAAGGCGATTTCAGGACCAAAGGCGTAGTCGTAGCCTAGCTCTATGAGCCAGTCTATAGTAGCTTGTTCGATAGTGGATTCGGTAAAGGTCATGCAAATTTATCCTTGCGAACAGAACCATCCACGAATGTACCACGAATAAACGAATGCCCGACCGTTACAAGCACATTTGTGGTTTCATTCTTCGGCGATGGTGAATGGTCACTTCCTGATTACGTTGTTCCTCCCTGTTCTTTGAACGGGTTTCATATCCTTTCCAGGGAAGATACGCCGATATTCGAGTTTTCGTCGTCCGAAATTGAACAGCAAACCTACAGGCGCGCCAGTGGCTTTCAAATAGTTGATGACTTGCGCCAATTCATCGTTGGTCAGTTGATGGCTGAATGCCTTTATTTCTACGACCACCTGTTGGTTTGGGAATAAATCCAGATAAAAAGTTGCCACGCGTTCCCCTTCGTAGTCGACAAACACTTCATGCTGGCGGTTCGGCTCGATCCCTGCGTGGTTGAGTTTGACTTCCAGGGCTTTCTCGTACACTTCCTCTTTGAAGCCATACCCAATCTCGTTATGGACATCCATGGCAAAGCCAATGAGTTTATAGGTCAGGTCGTTTCCAGTAGAGTCTACTACTAGGGGCATGAGGTCTCCGCAATGTCTGATTGTAATTCAAAAGAACCGTCCACGAATGCTTCACGAATACCCGAATGCTGCGCCCTCCATTCGCGCATTCGTGGCCTTATTCGTGGACGGCCACCCTCACCTCCCCCCTCATCAACTTCGGCAGCAGACTATCCCGCAGACTCGCTAGCGTGCGCGATTCTTTCAGATTGGCAACAATCTTCTGATACATTGGCTCAACCGTATTAACAAACTCTTTCATTTTTTCAGGCGAAGGAATGAAAATTGGCATGGGACGGAAATTGGATTTGCTGATTTCCAAGAATGTCGTGCCATTGGCTCGCCCGATGATTTCTTCCATACTGTCTTTGAGCCAATTCAATATAAAGTAATTTGGCACTTCGTCAGTGCATTTGATAGCGATAAAACCTTGATTGATTGCAACTGGAATTTGCGTAATTGCCAAATAGCCAATCGGCGCACGTGAAGAAAGTAAAACCGTTCCCACGGGTAACAAGCCAGAACTGATTTCTTGTAATCCCAATTCGGTAATTCGACTGTTGGTGTCGAGCAAGATTGGGTCTTGCAATGCTGATAAATCTTTTGGCGTTGACCAATGAAATTCACCGCCATCCCAAAAGGCAGGATTTTTTGTGCTCGGCGTTGACCCTCCAACAACCGTTACGACTTCACCAATTGTTGTTTCTTTCCCACTTTCCTCTTTCATTAATTCTCGAAACACCGCCCGCGCCAGGGACTCGAGCGTGCGGTTCATGCGGCGGTTGAGTTCGATCTTGTCGTCCAGCGCGCCGAGCATCCCTGCAATGGCGCGTTGTTCGGGGAGGGATGGTAACGAGAATTGAATAGAGCGAAGCTGTCCAAGATTAAATCCAGGCACAGAACTGCCAATAGATTGTTGTTTAATTTGACTTGATATTTCAGGACTAGAGAATAAATAGTAAAGGAAAAGACTATCTGCCTTCTTAGTATTGGGAGTTAGTTTCATTTGTTTGTTTGAAACGATATACTCATCAAATGGGCTTTTCTCATCAATCAGTCCTACCTGACCAATTGTTCCCCAACAGGTGAATATCAAATCTCCACGCTTAGCTACGGATCTTTTGAATTCATCTGCTTTGTCCTGAGACAAAAATACCAAGCCGTCATTATTCAATCTTTCTCCAACATTTTCACTGAGATTGCTTCCACGTATTACTGGCACCCCATTGTCTTGGAAAAAACGAGAACTTATGCTTGAACCAAAAGGACCAGTGGCTAAAGCATTCGGCAAATCAGCCTTGATATCATCAACTGTTACTTCGAGCCAATTATTTTTCATGTTCGACTTTTGATAGATTGGCTTTGATTAACGTTTCAAGCTTATTGCTCTCTTCAAACTGCGCTTCCAATTCCTTCGTCAAACGTGCCATCTTACCCTCGAAGGGTTCGTCGTCTTCTTCCAGTTCCGCAGCGCCCACGTAGCGCCCGGGCGTGAGCACATATCCCTGCGCGCGGATTTCCTCGATGGTGACGGATTTGCAAAAGCCGGGGATGTCTTGATAACCAGAAGACCCTAAAGGTTTTTCTCGTGAACCTTCGTCTTGTCGGGCAAGGTTGCCCTGCAATCTCTCTCGTGAGTCAGGTGTGGAAACCCTTAGGGTCTCATCTCTCGCTTTCCAAGCATGGTACGTATCCGCAATCTTGGCAATATCTTCATCGGAAAGGTCGCGGTGAACGCGGTCGACCAGGGTTCCCAATTTGCGCGCATCGATGAATAAGGTTTCACCTTTTCGATTCCGTTCAGACCCTAAGGGTATCTCAAGACCCTTAGGGTCTTTGTTTCTTGTCAAGAACCACAAACACACCGGGATTTGCGTGCTGTAAAATAACTGTCCGGGCAGAGCGACCATGCAATCCACCAGGTCATCTTCGATGATGGCTTTGCGGATATCGCCCTCGCCCGAGGTATTGCTCGACATACTGCCATTCGCAAGCACGAAGCCAGCCGTGCCATTTGGCGCAAGGTGATGGATGAAATGTTGTACCCAGGCAAAGTTGGCATTTCCCGCAGGCGGCACGCCATACTTCCAGCGTTTGTCCTCGCGCAACAATTCCCCGCCCCAGTCACTCATGTTGAACGGCGGGTTGGCCAGGACGTAATCGGCTTTCAAATCGGGATGTAAATCTTTGTGAAAGGAGTCGGCGGGTTCCACCCCCAGGTCGCCTTCGATGCCGCGGATGGCCAGGTTCATCTTGGCCAGTTTGAAGGTGTTGGGGTTGGATTCCTGCCCGTACACCGAAAGGTCGCCGATCTTTCCGCCGTGCGCCTCCACGAACTTCTCGCTCTGCACGAACATCCCGCCCGAGCCATGACAGGGGTCGAATACGCGCCCTCTATAAGGGGCCAGCATCTCCACCAGCACGCGCACCACCGAGCGCGGAGTCCAGAACTCGCCTCCTTTTCTGCCCTCCTGGCTGGCGAACTGCGACAGGAAGTACTCGTACACCCGCCCGAGCGTATCCTGCTTGCGGCTCTCCTCGTCCGCGAAATTGATCTTGTTGCTGACCAAATCCACCAGATCACCGAGCCGCCGCTTGTCCAGCGTGGCGCGTCCATAATTGCCTGGAAGCATGCCTTTCAGCGTTGGATTATCCCGCTCGATGGACTCCATCGCCTTATCGATCAAATTACCGATCTCGGCCTGCTTGGCGTTATCTTGCAGGACTTTCCAGCGCGCCTCTTTCGGGACCCAGAAGACGCGTTCCGCCAGATATACATCCCTGTCTTCGGGGTCGTCCAGTCCTTCCTGCTCCACCTGCGACCGCACCTGCTCGAACATATCCGAGACATACTTCAGGAAGATCAATCCCAACACCACCGATTTATAGTCGGCCGCGTCCAGATGTCCGCGCAGTTTGTCGGCAGCCTGCCACAACTCCGCTTCGATGCCGAGCGTTGCGCCGTTACCCCGCACGCCACTTTTCGAGGCAGTGAAGCGTGCGGAGTTCTTGTTTTTTGTTTTCGCGTTTTTCTTTGCTGGCATGGCTTTTCCCAATAATGTGGTTTTCTACTCCCATTTTCCGATAATATAAGTATACAGCAATCCCCGCTCTGGGCAATATGGAATTCGTTGCGATTTGACCCCCACCCGGCCTTCGCGTATATTTTCTGTAAGCTCGCCCCGGCGGTTCAGGGCAGCCAGGGCAGCGCCTTCGGGATGTTTCAAAAGTCAAAAAACGTCCCGAAGGCTGCCTCCCAGACATTTTGGTCATCAGCAACCAACCTTCGAGACGTTACATTGCAGGAGGTATGCGCTAAGATACATTCCCCTACCTTTACTAATAATGTCCATAAGAGAAGTGAAAAGTCGCATACCAAAGGCGAACATTCGAATTTCCCGGCAGGAAATTTAAATTTCCCGGTTGACTTTTAAAATTCCTCGGTTGGCTTTTAAAATTTCCCGGTTGACTTTTTAATTTCCTCGGTTGACTTTTCAAATTCCCCGGTTGGCTTTTCGAAGCGCCGGGCGGGCTTCTCACTATCGTATCCGTTTCTTGAAAATCCACCCCGATTTCCCGCGAGGAAAGCCTCGCGGGAGAAACAAAAGAGGTAACTAAAATGACTACACCAATAAAAGCATTTTCAGTCTTCGGCCCCAAGATCGACCTGGGAAAACCGGCAGATTCCAGGCGCTACCTCGAAGTGATCACGCAGCGTACCACGCTCTCGAGCAGCGTGGTCAAAAACGTCCAGGAAAGCGAAGTGGAAACGCTGACCGGCTTCCTCAAAGAGGGACGCCCCGTCCACACCGGCACCGCGATCTTTACGCCCAGCATCGACCTGGAGGGCAATATCAGCGTGAGCGTGCGCGTGGATAAACGCATCCTCTCAGCGCTCAACGCCCCACAAGCCTTCGCGGGCAAGATCACCAACAGCGCGAACATCGGCAAGACCAGCAACGAGCTGGTTGCCATGTGGAACGAGGCCTATCCGGAAGACCCGGTAATGACCGAGCAGTAAGTAGCGCAGAGCGGGTCAACGACCCGTTCCACGGAGGACAGACCGCCCGTCGCTTTGAAACGACGGGCGGCCTTTGATAGTCTCCCTCTACAGTGCAGTTTTCTTTTGAACCGCACACCGTCCCGGTATCCCCGTTCGGGCCGAGAGCCCGCCGCCGTTCGTCGCGAGCGCCGAAGGTGCTAGACGAGGGCGAGACGGCCTTTGGGAAAGCACGCGAAGTTCGCAAAGATGTTAAAGGGTTTTCTTCGCGGCCTTTGCGGTCTTCGCGGTAAATTTGCAGCCTGAAGGACCAACTGCACCCGATAGGGAGACTACCCGGCCTCTCCATGTACAGAAAAAGCCGCCTTCAGGCGGCTTCATAGGGGTAGCCCCGACGCCTGTCCTGAGCATGCCCGCCCCGGTAGAGCGGAGCGGGCCGGGGTCGAAGGGTTGACGTCCGGGGCGGGGTCGAAAGCAAAATAAAGCCCATTTATTCAAGCGCATCCACTTTGGCCGCCATAATGAAGTCGTTCTTATGCAACCCCTTGATCTTATGCGTCCACCATTACACCTTCACCCGCCCCCACTCGGTGACGATCAAGGGGTGATGGTCTTCCTTTTCAGCGATCATAGCCACCTTGTTGGTAAAGGCCATGGCTTCGATGAAATTTTTCAGCTTGAAGGTACGTTCCAGGCGTTGGACACCGTCCACTTCGATCACCTGCCATTCCGGCACAGCGGGTTGCAGCGCCGCGATTTCCTGCTCGGTCAGCAGCGGTTCCCCCCCGCGACAGGCCACACATTTCATTTGGGCTAAGTCTGACATGTTGATACCTCTAATATTTGGCTAATTACCTGATTGTTTCGAGAAATCGGTGGTCGAGTAGCCCTGAGTGCTGTCCGAAGGGCATATCGAGACCACAATTATTTGTTTTTCAAATCAACTTCACGATCTTCCCCACCTCATCCGGGTTCGAAAGGTGCAGGCGCAAGACCCGCCGTCCGCGCGCTTCGAGGGCTTCGTAATCGCCCAGCGCCTGCGCCCGCTCCAGCGTGCCAAAGCTCATCCCCGATGCGGAGTCTTTCCCATGGGCCGGGATATCGATATCTTCCAGCGGGTCGGCGGTGATTTGCAGGAACAGGCCGTTATCCGGGCCGCCCTTGTGCAGTTGCCCGGTCGAGTGCAGGAAGCGCGGGCCGAAGCCCAGGGTCACGGCGCAGCCAGTCGCCTGCCTGAGCGCAATGCGCAAATCCTGTAAGGCGGAAATCCTGTCTTCGTCCCGCGGCAAATAGGCATTGACGGCCAGGTAATCATCCTTTTTCACCTGCTTCAGGAATTCCTTGAGCGCCGCTTTCGCCTCTTTCAGGGCGACGAATTCGCCCGCCTCCAACGCTCCCTTTTTCTGATAGGTCGCGATCTTGGCCTTGGTGCGATCCTTACTGTCCTGCACGTCCGGCTGGTCGAAGGCGTTCACCCCCAGGATATGGCAGGCGACCGCCGTGGCCACTTCCCAACGATAGAATTCCGCGCCCAGGTCGTAAGCCGTGGGGATCGAAATCTCCAGCACGGGCTGGCCCGCTTCGCGCAAAGCCGCAACCTGCTTGTCCAGTTCCCCGGCCTGGCGCAGATAAACGAACAGGCGATCTTTTCCATAGTCCGTTACAGCGCCAAGCGGCTCACGGTCTACCGGGACAATGCCCTTGCTCCCCTTGCCACTGGACTCGGCGATCAACTGCTCCAGCCACGAGCCCAGGCTGGCCAGGGGCGCATCCGCCAGGATTGTCAACTTGTCACGACCCACAAGAGCCGCTTCAGCCAGCACAACTCCCAGCGCCAGGCCCGGGTTACGCGCTGCCGTCTTTTGATGGCTCGCGCCGCTCGAGCTGAGAACCCCACCCAGCTCGAAGCATTCGTTCATCATCCAGGCCGCGCGAGAGAGCAGGCGCTTGACGTCCAGCCCCAGCAAGGCCGCCGGGAGCAGGCCAAACGCCGTCAGGGCCGAATAACGCCCGCCCACGTTCGGGTCCGCCGGGAAGACGGCGCGGAAATTGCGTTCCTTGGCCAACTTCTCCAGCGAAGTGCCGGGGTCGGTGATGGCCACAAAATGCGAACCGTCGCCGCCAGCCAGTTCCCAGAAATAATCGCAGGCCGCCAGCGTCTCTGTCGTCCCGCCGGATTTACTGGAGACGATATACAGGCTGTTTTCAGGCGGGAATTGCTCGGCCGCCCCCGCCACCTGGGCCGGGTCGGTCGAATCGAGAATGGACAGGCAGGGCCTGCCCTCCGCCTCGGCGGCATCAGCCGGCGTGAAGACAAACGATAACACTTCCGGCGCAAGCGAAGAACCGCCCATCCCCAGCAAAAGGACGCGCTCGAAACCATCATAAAGAACCTGGTCGGCGAAATCGCTCAGTTGTGGCAATAACGACTTCGAGGTTTCCGGCAAGCGCAACCAACCCAGCCGGACCTTGATTTCCGCTTGGCCGTCGGGGTCGGTCGTCCACAGGCTTGGATCCCCGTCCCACAGGCGCGCAGGCACGGCCTCCTTTTCCAGTTGGGCAATCCGCTTGGAAACGGAAGCAGCCAGGGGGCCCAGTTGCGATACGGCGGCAGCGCGTCGCTCTTCGATGGTCTCCAGCAGGGCCGTGAACGCATCCGCAAAAGACTTGACGCCTTCGTCCTCCAATTCCTGGGTGACGACATCCATGGAGACGCCCTCCGCTTCCAGGAATTCGAACAAGACGTGCACCCTGTCCATCTGGCGCGTAACGGTCTCCTGCGCCACGCCGTGATCGCGGAAAGCCTCCAGGGTTTGCGGCGGAACAGTATTGACGGTATACGGGCCGATCAGGGTATCCACATAAGCGGTATCGGGATACTCCGGGTTTTTGGTGCTGGTGGAAGCCCAAAGGGGGCGTTGAAGGCGCGCCCCCTTTGGATAAAGCGCTTCCCAGCGTTCTCCAGAAAAAGTTTTGGCAAAAGCCTCATACGCCAGGCGGGCGCTGGCAATCGCAGCCTGGCCGCGCAGGGAAGATCGCTCGGGCAAAAGAGCGTCCACCTTGGAATCTATGCGCGAGACAAAGAAGGAGGCCACCGAGGCGATATAATCGATGGGTTCTCCCTCGGCCAGCCTGTCTTCCAGGCCGGAAAGATAGGCGTCCATCACTTCGGCGTAACGCGCCAGGGAAAAGATCAGGGTCACATTGACATTGATGCCGCTGGCGATCGATTTCCGGATGGCGGGAAGGCCTTCGAGCGTAGCCGGGATCTTCACCATCAGGTTGGGGCGGTTGACGCGTTCCCACAGGGCGCTGACCTGCGCGATGGTCTTCTCCGTATCGTGCGCCAGGTAGGGACTGACCTCCAGGCTGACATAGCCATCGCTGGCTTTGCTCTCGTCGTAAAGCGGCAGGAACAGATCACAAGCCGCCTGGATATCTTCGACAGCCAACTGCCAGAAGATACTCTCTGCATCCCAACCGGCCCAGGCCATTGGGATCAGGGCCGAATCATAATCAGTGGATTTGGCAATCGCATTGTGAAAAATGGAAGGGTTGGAGGTCACGCCGCGGATGTCGCCGCGCTTGATCAGGGTTTCCAGTTCACCGTTTGTCAGCATTTTTCGGTGAATATTGTCCAACCATAAGGACTGGCCTAGTTGTGTCAGTTCGGGAATCGGGTTCATCACTCTACCTGTTCAGCCTTCAAACCTGTTACTTTCCAACTTTCTAACCTTTAAAACCCGTCGCTTATGACGCTCCTGGCCGGGGTCTTCCCCCCAGAAGCGCGCTTTCAAAAAAGCCTCTACGATTTCACACACCAGTTCGGGACCGATGATGCGCCCGCCCAGGCAGAGCAAATTCATATCATCATGTTCCACGCCCTGGTGCGCGGAGTACGTATCGTGACAAACCGCGGCATACACGCCCGCCATTTTGTTCGCCGCAATACTGGCGCCCACGCCAGAGCCACACAGCAAAATCCCGCGTTCCACCTGGCCAGACTGGATAGCCCGACCAAGTTTCTCGGCGTAATCGGGATAATCCACAGGTTCCGTAGAATCCGTCCCCAGATCGAGAACTTCATGTCCGGCAGCGCGTACAACCTCCAATACTGCGGCCTTCAATGGGAAACCGGCATGATCCGTTGCGACCGCGATTTTCACAACAGTTCCTTCGCTTTCGCTATGACATTTTCGACTGTAAAACCGAACTTTTCGAACAGGATTTTGTACGGCGCGGAAGCGCCAAAGCGCTCCATCGCAATGACCGCCCCATCCAGGCCAACGTAGCGTTCCCAGCCCAGGCCTGCTCCCGCCTCGACAGCCAATCTCGCCCGGACGCGTTTCGGCAGCACCGCTTCGCGATAAGCCGCATCCTGTTGCTCGAACAACTCCCAGGATGGGAACGAGACTGCGCGCACGTTCACGCCCTCAGCCGCCAGGCGCGCCGCCGCCTCGTAAACCAGGCTGACTTCCGAACCAGAAGCCATCAGGATCAATTCCGGTTCGCCTTCGCCAAAATCAGACAGCACATACGCACCCTTTGCCAGCTCACTGGGGGCGTCCACCAGGGAGCGATCCAACGTAGGCACTGCCTGGCGGGTCAGGATGAGCGCGGTCGGGCCGTCCCTATGCGTTACA
>JAFGKO010000225.1 GCA_016928525.1 Anaerolineales bacterium
AGATGCTTACTTTCTTGGCGCTCATTTCATCGCCTTTGCCATGATCAATTTGCGCCATGTCCTTCATCAATAAGTTTCAATTAGTTCCTTATCAAAATAACACCTTTGCGGGAGAGGACTAAAATGGCGCAACATGACCCACATTCCTACGCAGATTTGACCCAGGGGAAGACTACGCACATCGACCTGCGCATCAAAGCCGATTTTGACGCTCAACTCTTGATTATCGAGGCGGATTACCAGCTTGCAGAGCCGATCAGTGGTTCGTTTTTTCTAGATACGTCCAAGATCGATCTTGAAGAGGCACATTCGAACGGTCGACCCTTACAGTGGGAATTCGACCAGCAGGACGAACTGCTGGGCGAACGCCTGCACCTGAAAGGATTGGAGAACGCATCCTCCTTTACGCTGGCATTTGCTACCTTGCCCGAAGCGCGCGCCTTGCAATGGCTGCCGGCCGTGCAGACCGCTGGTGGGCAGCATCCGTTCCTGTACAGTCAGTGTCAGGCCATCCATGCGCGCAGCATCTTTCCCTGCCAGGATACGCCCTCGGTGCGTTTCACGTTCAGCGCGGAAGTGGAAGTCCCCAAGGCGCTGACCGTGGTCATGGCCGCCGAGCAGGTCGGGGTTGAAGAAAGAGGCGCGAATAAAGTCTTCCGGTTCAAGATGCCGCAGCCAATTCCGTCCTACCTGTTTGCGATTGGCGTGGGGAATCTGGCTTTCCATGAACTGGGACCGCGCACGGGTGTGTATGCTGAGCCGGAGATCGTTGAAGCTGCTGCCTGGGAGTTCGCCGAGAACGAGGCCAAAATCGTGGAAGCGGAGAAGTTGCTGGGACCATACCTGTGGGGGCGCTACGACCTGCTTATCTTGCCACCATCGTTCCCCTACGGCGGGATGGAAAACCCGCGCCTGACCTTCCTGACGCCGACCGCCATCCTGGGCACGCGCGGGCAGACATTCCTGATCACGCATGAACTGGCGCACGCCTGGACGGGCAACCTGGTGACCAACGCCACCTGGGAAGATTTCTGGCTGAACGAAGGCTGGACTACGTATGCCGAGACGCGCATCACCGAAGTGCTGGAAGGGAAGGAGATTGCCGATCTGATGGCCGTGTACGATGAACAGCGGCTGCTCGAGGTCATGGAACGGGTTGGCATGGGTTCATCTCTGACTTGCTTGAAAGTCCCTTCGGAAGGCCGCGACCCGGATGCAACCACAACCATCATCCCTTACTACAAGGGCAGTTTCCTGCTCAAGGAATGTGAGTACGCTGTTGGACGGGAGCGTTTCGATGCCTTCATCCAGAAATACACCGGGAAGTACCAATTCCAGTCGCTGACCACGGAAGCATTTTTGGACTACTTCAAGCAGGAACTGTCGGAGGTCTTCGAGAAGGTGGATGTGTATGAGTGGATCTACGAACCGGGGCTGACGGAAAACCGCAGCCGGCCACAATCAACCTTATATGATGAGGTGCAGGAAATCCTGACCACCTACAATCGGGGAACGCGACCGACCAAAGAGCAGGTGGCAGACTGGCACCGCTATCAAATCTTTTCGTTCTTGCAGGCGCTGCCAACGCAAATCCCGGTCAAGGATTGCAAGTATTTCGAAGATATATTGGAACTAGAAAACAAGAACGACGCCGGCAACTACATGTATTTCTACGCCACCTGTATCGCCAGCGGCTACCAGGAGATTTTGCCGCGTATCGAGCAGTTCATCGGCAAGGTCGGTCGCTTGTTATACATCATGCCCATCTTCCGCGCCATGATTGCGGCTGCCTGGGCAAAGCCACATGCCCGCCGCATTCTCGAGCAAGTGCAGGAACGTCATCACAAGATCACCGTCCATGTGATCAATAAATTACTCGAGGATGCTGGGTTGTAAGATTCAAAGGTATTTATGAATTTCTGGGAATTTCCACTTGGTGCCATCTTAGGATATTTGGCTGGCCATATCATCCTTATCGTGTCAAATTTCCTTCTTCCATCAAGCGAGGCTTTTTGGGAAAATGAATTTGGAAAATCATATCCACAGAAAAAGTGGATTCCTTTCATTTTCCCCATATTTTATATTGCTGGCTTTTTTGGTTTTGCGAGCATAATGGGCAAAACCTTACCATATGTGCATTTTGAGTCAGGAATAGCTGATGCCTTTTATTTTGTTTTTTGGGTAGTTACTGGTGTTGGAATTGCAAGTGGTTTACTCGAAGTATTGACCGGTGTTTCTCCACTCCCCCAAGGCTCAAGGAGTTTTTTTAAAGCACCATGGTTACATCAATACCGATATAACCCCCAATTAGCTTGGCGTGCAAGAGTTATTGGCGGGCTACGCATCTTGTTGGGTATTTTCTTTCTTTTCTTGCTTTTCGTAATTGGAAATCTTTCTTTGATATAAAGTATTACCAACAACAGAAGTGAAACAAAGTAAGATTTTCAAATTACAATCCCTCAAAGTTTAGATGACAAGACCCTATGTGCACGTCAACATCGCCATGACCGCCGATGGCAAGATCGACACCTTCGAGCGGCGCGGCGCGGCTATCTCTTCCCCACGAGACAAAGAGCGCGTGGACAAGTTGCGCGCCGAGGCGGATGCCGTCATGGTTGGCGGGCGCACGCTGTTGGACGAGAATCCGAAGCTGACGGTCAAATCAGCGCAGTTGCGCGCCGAACGCGAAGCGCGCGGTCTGACCCTGAATCCCGTCAAAGTGGGGGTCGCCTCCAACGCGGACCTGCGGCCTGATTCCGATTTTCTGAACGTCGGCCCGGCCCGTATCGTAATATTTACTACCCAGAGTACATCTAAAGAACAGCTTGAATTCCTGCGCGCTCGGGGAGTGGATGTCTTTGTCCACGACACAGAACGCGTGGATTTGTTCAAAGCCCTGCACACGCTCACAGAGATCGGAATCGACCGTTTGATGGTTGAAGGCGGCGGTACGCTCAACTTCGAGTTGCTGCGCCTGGGGCTGGTGGACGAACTGACAGCCTACGTCGCACCGCTGGTTTTCGGCGGCGAATCCGCTCCTACGCTGGCGGCAGGCTCGGGCCTGGTGCGCAGCGCCGCCATCCCGTTGAAACTGGTGGAGGCCGAGGTTTGGGAGGATGGCGGGGTTCTGCTACATTACAAATTATCATCAAACGGTGGTTAAGTACCGTGAAACGGAGTATCGCCCGTCCTGCCCGAACGGGCTAGGGAAACCACATAACAAAATAACTGGTCTCGATACGTCGGAAAAACACCGACACTCGACCAGCGGAAAATAGAGGATATATGACAACACTGACACACGAAGTGATCGAAAGTCTGATCGAAGAAAATTGTTGCCACGAGTGCGACGGGGTGGGTAAAGACAAGGTCTGCGTGCGCATCGAGGCGATTGCCGAATTGCCGTCGCGCTTTGGCGATTTCCACATCGTGGCTTTTTGGAACAACCGCGACGAGAAGGAACACGTAGCCATCATCAAGGGCGAAATCCTCGATGGGGAAGACGTGCCCGTGCGCCTGCACTCCGAATGCCTGACCGGCGACGTGATCGGTTCGCTGCGCTGCGACTGCCGCGACCAGCTCGAGGCCGCGTTGCGCATGATCGGCCAGATGGACAAGGGCATCGTACTCTACCTGCGCCAGGAAGGGCGCGGCATCGGGCTGATCAACAAGATCCGTGCCTACAGCTTACAGGACATGGGACTGGATACCGTAGAAGCCAACCTGGCGCTCGGCTTCCGCGATGACGAGCGCGACTACGCCGTGGCCGCTCATATGCTCATGTCGCTCAAGGTCAAGTCCGTCAACCTCATCACCAACAACCCCAAAAAGATCGAGCAACTGACCCAGCACGGCATCCGGGTCAACGACCGCATTCCGCACGTCATGCAGCCGAACGAGCACAACCGCTTCTACCTGGAGACCAAGGCCGCCAAATCGGGCCATTTTATCGACTTCTCCGGCAAGCCGCATTTGGTCGAGCAGACTGACCGCCCCATTTTGCAAGGCATGACAGAAGAACAGATCAAAACAATGACTGCA
Organism: Anaerolineales bacterium; assembly: GCA_016928525.1. Next base: position 4,042 of record JAFGKO010000225.1, read on the forward strand.
AGCGTAGAGAATAGCAATTAGATGAAAAATCGTGTTGCCGTCATAACCGGTTCTACGGGCGGACTTGGACGCGTCGTTGCTCGGGCCTTTGCCGGGCAGGGCGCTTCCCTGGCACTGTTGAGCACGGATCGAAAGAAACTGGATGCCCAGGCCCGCGACCTGAACCTGCCTGCAGACCGTATCCTGACCCACGCCGTGGACTTGCTCGACCCAAACGCGGTCCGGGACGCTGCCGAGGCTGTCTCCACCAAATTTGGGCGAGTCGATGCCCTGATCCACCTGGTTGGCGGCTGGACCGGCGGCAAGAC
>JAFGKO010000226.1 GCA_016928525.1 Anaerolineales bacterium
GATATTTTGCGCCGCCTGGGGCTCAAGAACATCCGCGAACTGCGTGGTCGCACCGATTTGCTGGTCTATGGAAAATGAACTATGAATAAAAAAATGTCCATCGAAAAAATATTGGCTTCGCGGAAGTTACTACCCAAAATCGAAGTCAGCCCGGCTGCGCGGGATGGAGCGGCCGAGGGTGGTTGTGGCGTCATTGGAATTGCCTGCTCGGAAAAAATTGCCGGGCGACATTTGTTGCAGTCTTTGATCCAGATGAGGAACCGCGGGAACGGCAAAGGCGGCGGCATTGCAGCGGTTGGCCTGGTTCCGGAAGAGTTCGGGGTCAGCCAGAAAGTAATGGAAGAGGATTATCTCATCGCTGTGGCTTATCTCGATCCATCCGTTCGAGAGGAGGTAGAGAAAACATCCATTCAACCCACTTTTGAAATCGAGCATGTCCGCGAGCAGCCGCATATCGATGACTATACGATCCTTGATGGTTTGGATGTGTCGCCACCAGAGGTCGTTTACTATTTTGTGCGCATCAAACCGGATGTCGTGAAGGCTTTCCGGGCCGAATTCAATATGCAGGATGCGCCGCAACGAAAAGTGGAAGATGAAATTGTTTTCCAAAACACTTATAAATTGAATACGCGCTTCTATGCGTCGACCGGTGAAACGCGAGCCTTTGTACTCTCGCATGGCAAGAATTTATTGGTGCTCAAGATGGTTGGCTACGGCGACGATGTTGTCAAATATTACCAACTCGAAGATCTGCATGCGCACGTCTGGATTGGCCACCACCGCTACCCCACCAAGGGTCGTGTCTGGCATCCTGGTGGCGCGCATCCCTTCTCGGGGTTGAATGAAGCGTTGGTGCACAACGGTGACTTTGCAAATTACGCCTCCATCTCAGAATACCTGGCGCAGCGCAATATCTACCCCCTCTTCCTGACAGATACCGAAGTATCGGTTCAGGTCTTCGATTTGCTGCACCGGGTTTATGAATATCCCCTGGAATACGTCATCGAGTCGCTAGCCCCGACGACTGAACGGGATTTCACCAAATTGCCGGATGCCAAAAAGAAACTGTACCAGATGTTGCAGACCACGCATATGCACAGTTCGCCGGACGGCCCCTGGTTCTTCCTGATTGCTCAATCGGCGCCCGGTGAAAAGAAATCGGAAGCCTACCGCTTGATCGGCATCACCGATACGAGCATGCTGCGCCCTCAGGTTTTTGCCTTGCAAGAAGTTGGAAATGGAGGCCCATCCATTGGGTTTGCCGCTTCCGAGAAACAGGGCATTGACGCGGCCTTGGAGAGTCTTGCCGCTGAAGACGCCCGCTTTTGGGCGCGCGCGGACCGCTACTGGAACGCGCGCGGGGGCAGCCATACCGATGGTGGAGCTTTCATCTTCTCCGTTAATCCTAATGGCAATGGCAAGCCCTCGAAAATGGTTTGCACCGACAAATTCGGGCGCGAAGTTGGTATTGATGCAAGCTATCTACCGTATCAGAAAAATGGCGACCCAGGCACAGAATCCGATACCGTTGTTTTACCTGAGCTGGATACCTCAGAACTGTTAGATTGGTTCAAAAAACAGATCCCCACATGGGAGTATGGCGAATTCAAGCAGGCTTTGGGAGCGTTGGTACAGGGTACGGACACGGATACCCGCAGAAAACGAGCCATCCAGGTGCTCACCGGTCTTATCGACCGTCGTTATCCAACCGGAACGATGCGCAGGAGCAGCCTGGTTTCCCTTTGCGATGAGGCGCTAAATCAGGTTTTCGAATATATTGGGAAGGAACCCTTTGAACTGTATGCCTTTGCGTCTGCCGATCAACCGCTGCCCGAACCCGCTCAAGTGGACCAGATCGCAGTCATCGATGCGCGTGGTTACAGCCCTGAAGGGGAACGCTCGGTCGCGATGCTGCTGGTGGAATTGAACAAGCGCGGTTTTTCCAACTTTATCATCGCGAATGCGCGCGGTCACCGCTTTATCGGTAATGGTTTCGGTGCGAATTCGAGCGGGATTCGCATTGACGTCTATGGCTCATCGGGCGATTACCTGGCATCCGGCCTGGACGGGATGGAAATCCATGTGCACGGTAACGCCCAGGATCAGCTTTGCCAGATCATGAAGTCCGGCAAGCTCGTCGTCCACGGCGATGTAGGCCAGACCTTCGGTTATGCGGCCAAGGGCGGCGAGGTCTACATCCTGGGGAACGCGGCCGGTCGGCCTATGATCAATGCGGTTGGCAAGCCGCGCGTGGTTATCAACGGCACCTGCCTCGATTATCTAGCCGAATCCTTTATGGCCGGCGACCCGCACAACGGCGGCGGGTTCGTCATCCTGAACGGGATTCGGATCACAAATCAGGGCGAGATCGTCGACCTGGATGAGCCTTATCCCGGGGGAAACCTGTTCTCTTTGGCCTCGGGAGGCGCAATCTACGTCCGCGACCCCCAGCGCAACGTCAGCGAGGATCAACTCAACAGCGGTGAATTTGCTCCCATGGAAGAGCGCGATTGGGCGCTGATCAAGCCTTATCTCGAAGAAAACCAACGCCAATTTGGGATCTCGATTGATGAATTGCTGAAAGGCGAGGAACCCGCGAATGTCTATCGTAAAATCCAGCCGCATGCAGTTCGGGCGTTGCAAGCCGAGGAGACCTGGGTGCGGCATTAACCCTCACCCCTACCCCTCTCCCTTTTAGGGAGAGGGGATAGAAGGAAAGAATGAAAACAAAAATCTGGCTCGCTTTACTGGCACTTTATACTGTTTGGGGTTCGACGTACTTAGCGATTCGTTTTACGGTCGAGACCATTCCGCCGTTTTTATCGGCTGGAATGCGTTTCCTGATTTCAGGGGCGATATTGTTCATCTGGCGATATGCCGCCGGGGACACACTACCCACGATGCGGCAATGGCGTTCGACGGCCGTTGTGGGCATTTTCCTGCTACTGGGCGGCAACGGACTGGTTTCGTTCGCCGAGCAATATGTGCCGTCTGGTATCGCGGCGCTGATTATCGGATCGATGCCCCTATGGATGGTAACAATCGAGGCTCTGCGCCCCAGCGGCGTCAAGCCGAACTGGCTGACAATTCTCGGCTTGCTGATCGGCTTCGGCGGCATCTTCCTGCTGGTCAGCCCATCCGAATTGACCGGCGACGGACACACGCTCGATTCACTGGGTGTGGGCGCGCTGCTGGTAGCGGCTTTCCTGTGGTCGGTCGGCTCAATCTACAGCCGTGGCGCAGATATGCCCCGGTCGTCGTTGATGTCCACAGGCGCGCAAATGTTGGCTGGCAGCATGGCGCTCTTTGCCGTCAGCGGTCTGACTGGCGAGTGGACCGGTTTCAGATTTGCCAACGTATCGCTCAATTCCTGGCTGGGATTGTTCTACCTCATTGCCATCGGGTCGTTAATCGGGTTCGTCTCATATGGTTGGTTGCTGCAAAACGCGCCCGTTTCACTGGTAGCCACCTATGCCTACGTCAACCCGCTGGTAGCGGTGTTCCTGGGCGCATGGCTGGCAGATGAAACGATCAACGCCCGCATCCTGGTCGCCGGGTTGGTCATCATCGGTTCGGTCGTGTTGATCAACCAGACCAAATCCAGGCTGAGGAGTGCGAAACGGAAACAGGCTCAGGCAACGGCTGTCAAGCAGGATACCAATTTGCGCGATTCGGTCGATTTACTGGAAGCAGATTAGAGGTCGTCCGAAGCGCACAGGTGTCCAGATAAAGAAGAAAATGTATTTGTCCAAACTCAAAATGTACCGGTAAGGAGAAAAAAATGGATTCAAAAGACCTGCTCAAACGTGTAAAGGAAGACGGCATCAAGTTCATCTCGCTGCAATTTTCAGACGTGACCGGTGCGGTCAAATCGGTGGACATGCCTATCAAGGGGCTGGAGGTTGCGCTGGAGGAAGGGGTGTGGTTCGACGGCTCGTCGGTGGAAGGCTTCGCGCGCATCCAGGAATCGGACATGCGCCTGGTGATCGACCCCGGCACGTACGCCGTACTGCCCTGGGCTGCCGAGGAACGCAAGCGCGGACGGGTGTTCTGTGACATTTACACACCCGACGGCGACCCGTTCGAGGGCGATCCACGCGGGACCCTGAAACGGTTGCGCGCCAAAATCGCCGATCGCGGCTGGACGTTGAACGTCGGCCCGGAACCGGAATTCTTCCTGTTCAAGCGATCTGACGGCAATGGCGCGAATGTGCATCCTGTACCGCATGACGTAGGCGGTTACTTCGATTTCTCACCCAGTGACGAGGCCGTGCGCGTGCGCACCGAACTGATGGACGCGCTCAACAATATGGGACTGGAGATCGAGGTCGGCCACCACGAGGTGGCGCTTGGCCAGCACGAGATCGACTTCCGCTTTGCGGATGTGGTACGAGCCGCCGACAATGTTATGACGCTAAAATACACCGTCAAGGCTATTGCGGCCAAGCACGGACTGGTAGCTTCGTTCATGCCCAAGCCGATCTATGGCATCAACGGTTCCGGGATGCACTGTCACCAATCGCTGTTCGACGCGAATGGCGATAACCTGTTCTTCGACGATAAGGACGAATTCAAACTCTCGAAGATCGCTTATGGCTTCATCGCCGGACAACTGAAGCATGCCCGCGCTTTAGCAGCCGTGGTCTCGCCGACAGTGAACTCGTACAAACGCCTGGTGCCCGGCTACGAAGCCCCGGTCTACATTGGCTGGGCCACGCAGAACCGCTCGGCGCTGATCCGCATCCCGCGCTACAACGAGGGGCGCCCAAAGTCGGTGCGCGCCGAACTGCGCTTCCCGGATCCGTCGTCGAACCCGTATATCGCCTTCGCCGCCATGCTGGCCGCCGCGCTGGACGGCATCGACAAGAACATGACCCCGCCCGCGCCGCTCAACAACGTCAACCTGTACCACCTGACCAAAGAAGAGCGGACCAAGATGGGCGTAGGCGAACTGCCCGGCTCGCTGGCCGAAGCGTTAGATGAACTTGACAAGAATGAAGTGTTAAAAACTGCCCTCGGTTCGAACATCTACGAAGCCTTCACCCGTGCTAAATGGGAGGAGTGGGACGATTACCGCCTGCATGTGACGGATTATGAGGTGGAACGATATCTTGAAACTGCCTAGCTATTAGCGCTTGGTCATTAGCTATTAGCAATGAGCCTCCCTAAATCGCGCAGATTGGGGAGGTTTTTAATAGAGATAGGACTTACACAGTTCGCGAAAAAGTGCCGAAAACAGGGGGGGGCGAGCGGCCGCTCGCCCCCCCTGTTTTCTGGCCTCTCCCATTCAACAGCGTAACCCCTGAGAGATTGATTGGAATTCAGATCCACCGGGGATAAACATGGATGAACTAGGATTTTCTCGATCTTAAAAGCCCTGCACCACTTGCAATCAACCCGATCAGCAAGAAAAAGATATACCCCCATGCCAGCGGATTGGCAAAATCCATGCTCGATGGATAGCGCAAGATCACAACAAACTGCAAGACGCAAAAGGCGAGCAGGCTGGCCAGCGTACCTGCCCCATTGACCCGATCATTCTCCCAGGCGAGAGATGCGGCAGCGACCCCGAAGGTGCTCATCCAGGAACCGACGGCGCGGGAAGCCAGCGGCATCAAGGGCCAGGGCCAAAGTGGGATAAAGCCCGCCGGGAAGAAGAAAAGACCGAGACCGA
>JAFGKO010000227.1 GCA_016928525.1 Anaerolineales bacterium
ACTCGCTACATCTGCATAGTGTGTCTTTTCTGCTTTGTTCATGCTTACATTTTACACTTCAATGAAGGTTTAGAGATAGGTTCTTAGCTGGCTTTCCTCGCCAACAGTAGAGCCACCCAGTCCCCCATCTGTCTCTGCTCGCTCAAAACCAGACCTTTGGCCTGCGCGGCCTCAATGACCGATTGCGCCTGCCCAGCCAGGATTCCGCTTAAGATGACCGCGCCACCCGGCTCGGCCAGATCCGCCAGCTTGGCATCCAAGAGGCGGATGATCACCGGTGCAAGAATGTTTACCACCACAAGCGATGCGCTCTTGAACGGGAATTTGCCTTCCAGCACTTCGGCCACCGAACCCTGGCCAATGACGAATTCTTCGCCGATGCCGTTCTTGTGCGCATTCTCGCGCGAGTTCCTGACCGATTCGATGTCGATATCCACGCCGAGGGCGGTCGTTGCGCCGAGTTTGAGGGCGGCGATAGACAGGATGCCAGAGCCGCAGCCAATGTCGATTAAGTTTAAGACCCTAAAGGTCTCAAAGACCTTTAGGGTCTCTATGCTTTTTTCTATTAACCCCAAACATAACTGCGTCGTCGGATGCGTTCCCGTCCCAAAAGCCATGCCGGGGTCGATTTTGATGGAGATGCGCTCCGGTTCAGGTGAATCCAGCCATACCGGCACGATGATGAGCCGCTGTCCGATGGGAATCGGCTGGTAGTGCTGCTTCCAGGCCTCCATCCAGTTTTGATCCGCAATTTGTTTGTAGACCGGTGCGGGTAGCGGTTGGATCATCCCCAAATAATAAAGCGACTCCTCGAGTTTCTGGCGCGTCTCTTCGATACGTTCGTCCATCTCCAGGTACGAACGGACAACGATCGGGCCGGTCGCTGTGCCGTGGTCCTCATCGTCCAGGAATTTGACGCCCTGCTCGGTCATCACGCCATTGGGCGCGAAACGCGCCAGCACATCCGCAACGGCTTCCGCCAGTTCACCGTCGACAGTCAGGGAAACTTCAAGCCAGTTAGTCATCAAGCCACACGATGGTAATATCGCTTTCCAAGGTTAAGAACTCTTTGTCTCCTGTCACAACTTCCCCTTCACGAATTTTCGCCAATGCAGCAGCGAAACAATCAGCATAAGAAATATTGCCTTTAGCTTTAAAACTTGCAGCTTGCCGCGTTAATATCCAATCAACATCCACAATCTCAATCGGCATACTCTGTATTTGCTGAATATAATTTTCAGCAGTTTCAGTAGAAGTTGTCCGAGAAATGGAATACCATATCTCTCCCAAATTCACCACACAGATGGCAAGTTTAACATTTCCTTGTTGAGCATCGAGGATAAGATCCTCGACAATTTGTGCACCTGGCTCATCTTGTAAGAACGCCATTAATGCAAAAGAATCAAAGACCTTTGTAATCATTACTTTCCTTTTGCTTTGTCTTTCTTTCTCTCGTCCATTAACACCTTAAGCGCCCCTGTACCTTTTAAAGATCCACGCAGATTCCTAAGATATTGTTCGGTTATTGGGCGCAAGACAATTTCATCACCAGCGTCCATCACAATAATTTTTGTACCCTCCTTTATCCCATATTTGCGACGTAACTCAACTGGAATGACTATTTGACCTTTCACCGTTGCATACGTTTCCATTTTGTAAATTCCTTTCAACATGATAATACTTCAACAAGTTAAGTAAGTCAATACTATTTTAGTAATATAAAAACAACTCGCCTTACTACCAGGCAAGTTGTTGTAAATTCACCAAACAGTATGCTTATCCCCCCAATGCCTCACTCAACCAATCCAAAAAACCCTTCTCCTGCGGCTTGACCGTCGTCCCCAACGACTCAGCCAGTTGCTCGAACAACTCGCGCTGCTCTTTGTTCAGCTTCTCCGGAATGGCAACATTGACGATCACCAACTGGTCACCGCGTCCATTGCGGCGAAGGTGCGGCACGCCTTTTCCACGCAACGTAAAGACCTTGCCCGGCTGCGTTCCAGAGGGGATTTTCAACTTTTCGTCCCCATCCAGCGTCGGGACATCCACTTCCGCGCCCAGAGTAGCCTGCGCCACATTGATGTCCAGGTTCAGGAGAATATCGTTCTCCCGGCGCTTGAAAAACTTATGCGGCTTGACATCCAGAACTAGATATAAACTGCCATGTGGCCCACCGTAGACTCCCGGCTGCCCTTCACCCGCCAGACGGATCTGTGTTCCAGCATCTACACCAGCAGGGATTTGCACTTTCTTCTTGACCGTCTTGCGCTCCAGCCCGCCACCCCGACAAGTCTTGCACGGCGATGAAATGGTTTCACCGCGTCCGTTACAAGTGGGACAAGTAGCCGTCTGCACCATCTGACCCAGGAAAGTCTGGCGCACCTGACGCACCTCTCCTTGCCCATTGCAAGTGGCGCAGCGCGTTGGCGAAGTGCCTGGTTCCGCGCCTGAGCCGTTACAGGTTGAGCAGGTCTCGTCGCGCTGGAACTCGACTTCCTTCTCCACGCCAAAGACCGCCTCCTCGAACGTCAACGCAACGGCTATTTGCAGGTCACGGCCACGGCGCGGAGATCGGCGTGAGCTGCGTCCTGTGGAAAATCCAAATCCACCCAGGATTTCCTCGAAGATGTCGCTAAAATCCATCGTGGCGAAGTCGGGCATACCACCCATATCGCCCAGGCCAGCGCGCCCATAACGGTCATAGCGCGCCCGTTTGTCCGCGTCTGAGAGCACGCCGTAAGCTTCGTTGATCTCTTTGAATTTTTCCTCGGCGTCCGCTTCCTTGTTCACGTCCGGATGATACTGGCGCGCCAGTTTACGGAACGCGGCCTTGATCTCGTCCGTGGATGCATTCCGGGGAACGCCGAGAATTTCGTAGTAATCTCTATCGCTCATAGCTTCGCAGAGAATAGAGATAAGACAAGTAGAGAGCAGTAACTGGATGTAGACTACTCTCTACTCCCTGATCTCTTCTCTCTTCCCTACTCTTTCACTTCTCCATCGATCACATCACCCTCGCCGCTGCCCTCGGACGATGGGCCTGCTTCTGTTTCCGATGAGCCGGTATCGCCGCCTGGCACGTTCTGCTGCTCATAGACCGCCGCGCCAATCTTCTGGATCAATTGCCCCAGCGCCTCGGTAGCAGACTTCATGGCTTCTACATCTTCACCTTCCGCCGCCTTGCGGACTTCGACCACTTTGGCCTCGATTTCAGACTTTATGTCGGCAGGTACTTTGTCGCCGAATTCCTTCAGCGCCTTTTCTGCCGCATAGGCCGTGTTGTCAGCATGGTTGCGCGCTTCGATCAGGTCTTTGCGCTTGCGGTCTTCCTCAGCGTGCGCTTCGGCGTCTTTCTTCATCTGTTCGACTTCTTTATCCGAGAGGCCCGAAGAAGCCGTGATGGTGATATGCTGGCTGCGGCCTGTAGCTTTATCTTTTGCCGTAACCTTCAAGATACCGTTGGCATCGATATCAAACGTGACCTCGATTTGCGGAACACCGCGCGGCGCAGGCGGGATGCCGTCCAGGATGAACTTGCCCAGCGACTTATTGTCCGCGGCCATGGGGCGTTCGCCCTGCAACACATGGATTTCAACCTGCGTCTGGTTATCGGAGGCGGTCGAGAAAACCTGAGTGCGGCGGGTTGGGATGGTGGTGTTGCGTTCGATCTGCGGCGTGGCGACGCTGCCCAGGGTCTCAATCGAGAGCGTCAGCGGGGTGACGTCGAGCAACAGGATGTCTTTCACTTCGCCGCCCAGCACGCCAGCCTGGATAGCCGCGCCAATCGCCACCACTTCATCAGGGTTGACGCCTTTGTGTGGGTCTTTGCCGAAGAAAGCGCGCACCCTGTCCTGCACAGCGGGCATACGGGTCATACCGCCAACCATGACGATCTCGTTGATGTCACCCGCGGTCAACCCGGCATCGGACAAGGCCTGTTTAACGGGAGCAATTGTCCGGTCGACCAGATCGGCCGTCAGTTGCTCGAGTTTGGCGCGAGTCAGGGTTATCACCAAGTGCTTGGGGCCGCTGGCATCCGCCGTCAAATAAGGCAGGTTGATTTCCGTCTGCATGACTGTCGAAAGTTCGATCTTGGCTTTTTCAGCGGCTTCCTTCAAGCGCTGTAAAGCCTGGCGGTCATTGCTCAAATCGATATTGTTATCCTTCTTGAACTCTTCGATCAGGTAATCCATAATACGCTGGTCGAAATCGTCACCGCCCAGGAAGGTATCGCCGCTGGTGGAACGCACCTGGAAGACGCCATCACCAACATCCAGAATGGAAATGTCGAACGTACCACCGCCAAGGTCGTATACGGCGATAATCTCGTTGGTCTTCTTGTCGAGACCATATGCCAGCGACGAAGCGGTTGGCTCATTGATGATACGCAGCACTTCGAGGCCAGCGATCTTGCCCGCGTCTTTAGTAGCATTGCGTTGGGCATCGTTGAAATAAGCGGGAACAGTGATGACCGCCTGCGTGATCGTCTCGCCCAGGTAGGCCTCGGCATCGGCCTTGATCTTGCCCAGGATCATGGCTGAAACTTCAGGTGGGCTGTATTCCTTCTCATCCAACGTTACACGCACATCACCGTTCTCAGCTTCCGTGACAGCATAAGGAACGCGCTTCTTGGTGCGCTCGACTTCAGCATCGTCGGCCCTGCGACCCATGAAACGCTTGATCGAAAAAACCGTGTTCTGCGGGTTGGTGATGGCCTGGTTACGGGCCACCCGCCCCACCAAACGCTCATGATTTTTATTGACCGCCACCACCGACGGCACCAAGCGCTCGCCCTCCGCCGAAGGGATGACTGTTGGCTCGCCGCCGCTCATGACGGCTGCTACAGAGTTGGTCGTACCCAGGTCGATTCCAATGATTTTAGCCATGAAATAAGTTCTCCTTGAATTCAATATCATTGCGAGGAGCGAAGCGACGAAGCAATCTCGAGTATCCGTAAACATGAGATTGCCACGCGTCCTTCGACTTCGCTACGCTCCGCTCAGGACGCTCGCAATGACACATGTTATTGTGCGACTCTCACCCTGGCTGGGCGGATGACGCGTTCGCCAAGCATATATCCATTTTCCACCACATCGATCACGTGGCCGCTTTCCACAGCCTCGTTTGGCTCACTCGAAATGGCCTCGTGGAAGTTCGGGTCAAAAGGCTGGCCGGCAGCTTCGATGCGCTTCACGCCTTCCGCATCCAGAATATTCTGGAATTTGCGAACGATCAACTCCATGCCGTTCGCCCAGGAGTCGCCTTCCGGGCGGTTTGCCAACGCGCGTTCCATGTCATCCAGGACCGGCAACATCTTCTTGATGATGTCGCCTTTCATGGACAAGTAGTCCGTTTCGCGGTCGCGCTGGACGCGGTTTTTATAGTTGATGAACTCCGCCTGGGCTCGCTGCCAACCATCCAGATTCTCGGCGGCTTTGGCCTGGGCCTTTTCGAGTTGCTTTTGCAACGCTTCGATCTCAGCCGAAACCTGCCCGCCATTTTCAGGCATTTCCTCCCCCTGAGATGATACTGTGGCCTCGACGTGATTATCGGTTACTTCTTCGATTCTTTCTTTCTTTTCTTTATGGGTCATACCGCTATTCTCCAGCAATGGTATCGTTTACTAAGTCACTCAACAGGCTCGCCACAAAGCGGACTGTTGGGATTGTTTTTGCGTAAGACATACGCATGGGTCCAAGGACGCCCAACATGCCGGTTGCCAACCCCGGCACACCGTAGCGCGCTAGCACCATCGAGCATTGTCGCAATTCCTCCCAACCGCCTTCGCTGCCAATCAAAACTTGCAAGCCGCCGATCATGCTGTTCGTTGTCGAGCGCGCCAGCAAATCCTGCAAGGTCGAGCGTTCCTCGAACAAGCGCAAAGCACGCCGCGCCTCGTCCGATTCGGCAAATTCAGGTTCTCCCAGCACATTGGTCAGGCCATCTGTGTAAATGTTGCCGGAAACGCTCTCCGTCGCGCGGCGCATATCTTGCACAATGAGAGTCAGGATATCCTGATCGAGCGCGTCGGATCGGGGCGGGAGCGCAGAAATCGCCTCTACGGATTGGCCAGCTAGAAGCCGGTTAAGGCGCGTGGTCGTCTGACTGAGTCGTTCCTGTGAGACGGGTTCCGCTAACGTCAAAATTTGCTGCGAGACCTCGCCCCCTATCATGACCATGACCATCAGTATCTGGCGTCCCTGGGTCGAGATCAATTCGACATGTTTGAAAAGCGTCTGTTCTGCGTGCGGGGCGGTCACGACCGACACACCCTGTGACTGGTGGGCAAGAATGGATGCGGCCAGTATCATCCACTGGTCCACATCAGGACGCGCCTGATAGAACTGGTGGGTGATCGTGTGTTGGACAGCTTCCGGCAATTCAGCCTGGTGCATCATCTGGCCGACGAAGAAACGATAGCCTTCTTCAGTTGGAACGCGACCGGCTGAAGTATGCGGTTGGCGCAGGTAGCCCATCTCGTCGAGGGCAGACAACTCATTTCGGACGGTAGCAGAACTCAGGTCCAGGTGGTAGCGTCGAACAAGGCCCTTCGAACTGACGGGTTGCGCCGCCTCGATATAATCCCGTATTACGAGCATCAGGATGGTTTTTTGGCGTTCGGTCAGATCGGACATACCCTTCTCACAATTTAGCACTCTCTTGGCGAGAGTGCTAAAACATTGGTAATAATGATAACATGCCTAAAAATGAGCGTCAATAAGAGGAGTGTTAGAAAAAACTCCCGCATCACTGCGGGAGCATATTTCTTATGGTGTCGATATTGGCCTCCAGGTCGGGTCAAAATCATCGTCCGGGTCGGTCGTCAAGCGCGTACGTGTTGCGCCGCTGGTCGTCATGTAATAAATGTCTCTATTATCGCGGTCATCGACCCCCTCACAGACCATCCAAAAGCCATCCGGTGAAAAATGGAGGTTCTCGATCCCAACTACGCCAAGCCTGAGACGAGACGCTGCCTGCGTCTCCCGGTCTTCATAGCGAATTTGCATCATCCAGGGCAAAGCACCTGTATTGATCTGGCGCTGGTTGAACAGGATGTACTGGGCATCAGGAGACCAGACGGGGTAAAAGTCCCATAGCGTTTGCCCGCTGCGCACCACCTGCTGCTGATTTTGACCGGTATTCGTCATCGTCCAGATTTGGAGCGCGTCAAAACGTTTTTTCACATATGCAATTTGATTTCCAAATGGTGACCAGGCCGGCTGACTGCTCTCTTCGTCTGTATCAGAAAATGTCAATCGGGTGACTTTGGCAGTTTGCAAATCCATGAGATAAATCTCTCTGCGACCGTCGCGCAGGGAGGTAAACGCAATGCTGCTGCCATCCGGTGACCAAACCGGGTCGAAATCGCCGCCCGGGGCTGTGACCAGGGGGGTCAACTCAGTTCCATCGACATTGATAATATATAAACTCGACTCACGATAAGAATCTGTATCGAACTTACATGGCGAGGTAAAGACCAGTCTTGTTCCATCCGGCGACCAGGAGGGTTGACAGGCGCCTTCATCAAGGTTAGTAATTGGGCGCAGATCACCCCCATCTGTCGCGTTAATCAGATAAATTTGAGGAATACCAGTACGTTCAGATGCAAAAGCAATCTGCCCATACCCGCCGCCGATTGGCGTGGGAGAAGGCACCAATGTATGAGAGGGTGTAGGAGATGGCCCGTCTGTTGGCAGAAAGGTTGGCGTAGATGTATGCGTAGGCAACGGGGTAGGAGATGGGATTTCCGCTGTAAGCGTGAAAGTAGGGGAAGGTTCAGGGGTGAGCGTCTCTGTAGGCTGCAGTGTCAGCGTCATCATTGGCGTCACCGTCGGCGTTGTCTCAATCCAGGGAATCAACCCGGAAAAAGAGGCGGGTACCAGGTTGGGATAAAAATACGAAACACCACCTAAGCCACCTGCTAACAACAAAATAAACAATAATGGTAATACACACCCACCACTGCGTTTTTTCTTAATTTTTGGAGGTTTGAATTCATTTTCCGGTTCAAATGACATCAAGCCCGGTTTTTTCTCAATCGGTTTTCTATATGCGTCCTCATCAGCCAAGTTGTCTGACTGCGGTTCCATGTCAGCTGGCGGTGGTGGAACGGTATAATTACCGGTCAGGCGCTGCGTCTTGGACTTGGAGCCAAGTAAAGCTTTCTTAAATTCCTCGGCGGTTTGAAAGCGATCTGCCGGATCAACGGCCATGGACTGCTCAATCGCCGCCGCCAGGCGTCTTGACACCTTGCCATTGCGCTTGCGCAATGGGGTAAGCTGGGCATTGTCCATGGCCCGCGCCAGGCCATCCTCAGGAATAATACCCGTCAGTGCTGCATACAAAGTGGAACCGAGCGAATAAACATCAGTTCGCGGATCGGTACGGGCTGTACCATATTGCTCGGGCGGGGAATACCCGGGCGTCATTGCCCGTGCGCCTGTAGTTGTAGCTTGCGTGCCTTGCACTACTTTTGCAAGGCCAAAGTCTACTAAAAAGATATGGCCATCTGGCGTGATCTTGACATTGCCAGGTTTGATGTCGCGGTGCAAAATCGGGGGTTTGCGAGTGTGCAAATAAGTCAGCGCGTCACACATAGCCGCGCCAATCATGATGGCTTCTTCTTCCAAAACGGTGCCCACGCGTTCCATGCGCTGGCGCAAATCTTCGCCGTCAATGAAGTCCATGACCAGGTATTGCCCCTGGTCGCCAACCACGAAATGGTCCGAAACGCGCGGTAGGTTTGGGTGTCTCAAATTCGCCAGGATCACAGCTTCAAGGCGAAACTGGCGTGCATATTCATCTGTGGTAAACAGATTCTCTTTGAGAGCAACATCCACGCCCAGGTTTTCATCCACAGCGCGGTAGACAGATCCCATACCCCCTTGCCCCAGGATCTCGACAATACGGTATCGCTTATGCAGTAATGTGCCACGTTCTAAAGTCATTAAGTGAAAAATTCTCCATTGAGATAACTTAGAGCCCCAGACCTGCTGATTATATCACCACGCCCCCTACAGATAGCGGTTAGAAAAATTTCAATTTCGTAATGATTAGCAATACTTCGAGAAAAATAACGCTATAGCGCGCTACGCGCCTCAAAACCAGACCCGAAGCCTGTCACCCATAAAGAGGCCTGCCCAAGCTGCAATCTGAACGTCATTCCTGTCGAAGTCAGATCCCATCTGTTGATTAGGGAGCAAGCTCCTCGTCCAAACATGAGGCGATTTCTTCAACCAGGCTTTGAGAAGAGCCTTTGTATCCACATTGACGGCGGGGTACTGTTATTGTACACTCATTGCATGCAAACCCCAAACGTACGCCGTTTTGATTGGTTGTCCATTCTCCTGCTTTTATTGATGATACAAACGGCTTCTGCGCGACTGGTCATCACCCGTTGGACCGACTATCTTATCTTTTCACAGACCCTGGCAATGCTAGGCATTATTCTGGGATTAGCCCTTGGGTATAGTCAGTTCAAAAGAGGCACCGTTGGGTGGCTTGTCTTGGGGTATTCAATAGTGCTCATTCCTTGGCAAATGACGCTCGCCATCGAAGGAGATGTACTGCTCTCTGAGCGGCTTGCAAGTATAGGAGGCAGGCTACTTTTTTCTCTCGAACAATTTTTCAGGCGAGAAATTGTGACGGACGGCCTGCTGTTCGTTGCTGCTATCTCAACCCTTGTCTGGTTTCTTAGCATTGTATCGGGATACTGGTGGACCCGATACAACAATTATCTGGTAGCTGTGTTACCGGGCGGCATATTCACTCTTATCATTCACCTTTACGACTGGCTCTATGCTGCCCGCGCCTGGGTGCTTGGCGCTTACATTTTGTGGGCCTTATTCTTGCTAGGTCGATTACATTACCTAAGAAATCGCGAACTCTGGCGAAGCAAGCGCGTATTTCAAATGCAGGAATCCGAGTTTGATATAACGCGCGGCATGATGATTTTAGCAACGATCTTTGTATTCGTTGCGTGGACGGTTCCGGCTTCGGCCGCCGGTTGGCAATCGGCCAGGGAGTATTGGTACCGTATCACCAAGCCCTGGCGCGATGTGCAGGAGTGGTTTTCCAATGCAGTGGAGGTGCTGGAATCACCTATCGGTTGGGAAGGGGGGGATTTCTTCACCAGTCAACTCGCTTTAGGAGCCGGAAACCCGTTGAACGACACCGTTCTTTTTAGCGTTGAAGCTCCAAATCTGCCTGAAAAACCGCCTCGTTTCTATTGGCGTGGATACACATACGCTACTTATACCAACCACCAATGGTACGCCTTGTCCTCAAGGTCTGATGAGTTTTCGCCCACTTATGAAGAGATTCTCATCCCTAATCTCGAAGATCGATACAAAGCCCGTTTCAAGGTTACTACACAGATCAAGCAGTTCCTGCTTTACACGCCCACACAACCGACCTGGGTCAGCCGACCCGGGGAATTCCGCTACGCCCCTACAGACAACGACGCGGTTGATATAGCCGCATGGTACGTTGAGCCTGCCTTATTGCCAGGTGAGCAATTCCAAATAGAGGCAGCCCTGGCCGATCCTTCTATACAACGCTTGCAAGCTGCCGGAGAAGATTACCCCGAATGGATTAAAGAACGATACTTGCAACTCCCTGAAGATTCCTCGCCGCGCATCCAGGCCCTTGCAGAAGAGATCACTACGAACCTCGAAACCCCATACGATAAAACTGCTGCCATCACGCTATACCTGCGGCGTGAAATCGAATACGCCAACCCGCTTCCCGAACCTCCGCCTAACAATGTAGACCCGCTGGAATGGATTCTATTCGACCTCAAACAAGGCTTTTGCAATTATTATGCCTCTGTTGAAGTGGTTATGCTCCGGTCGATAGGAATTCCCGCACGAATGGCAGTTGGCTTTGCCGAAGGCTCTTTTGACTCTGAAGATAACCTTTACTATGTCCGCAACCTGGATACGCATGCATGGCCCGAGGTCTACTTTCCTGGTATCGGCTGGGTGGAATTTGAACCGACTGGTAACCAGCAACCGCTCATCCGTCCCAATAGACCCGAAGAATCACCCCAACGCGAGGATGATATTCCAGGCGGCAATTTGATCGACCCGGGAGCACTCAATCCAATCCGAGAGCTCGACGAAGACCCAAATCTTCCAGAAGACATTTTCATCCCGGAAGCTGCACCCGTTACGAATTATCGATATTTATATATAAGCGTAACGGTCCTGCTACTCGCCTTGTTATGGCTCATCGACCGAAAGTATGCCGTCATTGACAATATCCCTGTCCGGTTGCAAAAGGCTTACGAACGAAATGATGGACGGGCCCCTGCGTGGATAAAAAATTGGGCGCGCTGGACCTCGCTTTCTCCTATCGAACGATCCTTCGAAACGATCAATCGCAGCCTGCGCCTGCTCGATGCCCCCCCGGCCATCCGAGCTACCCCATCGGAGCGCGCAGACACTCTGACACAGAAACTTCCAAGAGCTGCCAGCGCTATCGCTACATTAACCGAACAACACCTGGCATCTCTGTTCACCCCTCAGCCGGGAGACGCAAACCGCGCGCAACGTGCCAGTTTTGCCATTTGGTTGTATACTTTGCAAACCATCATCCAAAACTTTATGAAGCGCCTGGATGAACGATTCTCGCGCCCAGGACAATTCCAATGATTTCTGACAAGACCCAACCGACAACCTTGCACGACCAATTGTTGATCCTCAGCAAGCAGGCTGGGATTGTGCGCACTGCGCTCTTGGAGTCAAAAGCCAAGATTCCGGATAAAACATTGGAAGAAATCAACAACGTTGAAACCCAGCTCAGTTATCTAAGCAAAAAAATGGAAACCTTTGAGACTGAGCATGGCAACCTGCACGCGCTGGCCGGGATTGGTCAAGTAGTCAATTCTACGCTCGAGTTGGATTCCGTCTTGCAAATCGTAATGGACACCATTGTTCGGCTATCTCGTGCCGAACGCGGTTTCCTGATGTTGCGGGACGAAGAAGGCAACATGACTTCACGGATCGCCCGCAATTGGGAACAGGAGTCTATTAATCCCAATGAGTTTGCAGTCAGTCGAACTGTGATCAAGAAAGTCATCGAAGCGGGTGAACCGATTCTGACAACAAACGCACAAGAAGATCCCCGCTTTGGGGCGCAAGAAAGTGTCGTTGCATTCAACCTGCGTTCCATCTTATGTGTACCGCTCAAAGTCAAAGAGGATTTGATCGGCGTCATCTACGCCGATAACCGCATCCGCAGTGGCATCTTTTCTGAAAACGAGCGTGATTTGCTGACTGCCTTTGCCAATCAGGCTGCTGTTGCGATCGAGAATGCGCGCTTATTTTCATCTTTAAAACATACCCTGGCAGAAGTAACAGAACTCAAGAACTTGATGGACAATATTTTTGCATCCATCGCCAGCGGTGTCATCACAGCCGATGTCAAAGACCAGATCACCCTGTGCAACCGCGCTGCTGAAGCGATACTAGGACACGCAGCCATAGAAATCATTGGTCACCCGCTTGAAGAAATTTTGCCGGTTGTATCTAAAAACATTGCACAGCACCTGGTCTCTGTTCGACAGACCGATCAACCTGTTGTAGGCCTGGAAATCAGCCACAATCTCCCCATGCGCGGACCAGTAGACTGGCGACTGAACCTCTCACCACTCAAGGATGCAAATCAAAGTACACAAGGCGTTGCAATTGTGTTGGATGATATGACCGAGCACAAAAAGCTTGAAGCGCAACGTCGACTGTTTGAACGCATGGTGTCGCCGGCTGTCATTGAACAACTCAATCCTGATAGTTTGCAACTGGGCGGCAAGCGCGTAGATATCACTGTGTTGTTTGCGGATATTCGCGGATTTACCACTTACAGCGAAAAACTCTCTCCTGAGCAACTGGTCTCGGTACTGAACCGTTACCTGGCTGCCATGGCTGAAGCTGTTCTCTCGCAGGAAGGCACCATCGACAAATTCCTGGGGGATGCCATCATGGCCTGGTTCAATGCCCCCATCCAACAAAAGGATCATACCCTGCGAGCGGTTAAGGCGGCTTTGTTATTGCGTCAAACGGTCGAAGGCTTATATATGACACTCCCCGAGGATTCGCACCTGGCATTTGGTGTCGGTATCCACTATGGTGATGCCGTGCTGGGATTGATCGGCACTGACCGTCGCTTAGAATATACGGCTATCAGTGATAGCGTCAATACCGCCAAACGTATTCAGGAAAACTCGACCAAAAACCAGATCTTAATCAGCAAAGAAGCGTATGAGCGTGTCAAAAACGACATAGAGGCCCGGCAATCTGCGCCCATGAAAGTGAAGGGGAAAAGCCAGCCGCTCGAAGTGTACGAGGTACTGGGATTAAAAAGGTTGGGGAAGGGTTGAAAAGAAAAGTCCGCTCCCTGAAACAGGCGCGGACTTTTTTCATACACACATATTGTGGGGAAAAATTTCAAGGCGTTGGCGTGGCCGCCATTGTTGGTGTATATGTAACCACTGTCACCGAAATCTGTGGGAGCCAGCCGATGCGGCCCTCGGCGTCCATCACTTCCCACCAGACCAGGCCATCGTAAACTTTTGTGCCGTAGAGCACGGTCACAAAATCGCCGGGGCGGATTTTCCCAATCGACGGGCCTCCGGGCTGCTGCACCATATCCAGGGTTTGGATGGTATTACGGGGAATCTGCGCCAGTTGTGGTGTGGCTGTCGGTGTGGGCGGGACAGGCGTCGGGCTAGGGGTGAGGGTAGCGGTAACAGTTGGGGTATAGGTAACGGTCGGTGTATAGGTAGCAGCCGTGGGCGTGATGGTGAACGTGGGCGGGATAAGCGGGTCGAGTCGCGCCGCGACGACCTGGTTCACCACAATGGAGACGGGGCGTTGCAGTTGTAAGGCCACATTCTGCTGCAATTGAATCACATCCTCATACTTAAGCTGCTTTGAAACACGTAAGGTTGCTGTCACGTGTAGGGTTTCACCTTCCTGTACAACCTGTAAATTTGTCAATTCAGCCTCGTATTTGGCGACTTCATCTCGCACAACTGCATTGATCTGGCGGTTATCAGCGGCTTCACGAAAAAAATTAGCGCTGAGATAGGTGAGAGGCACGAGCAGGACCAGGGTGAAACCAGCGGAAATCGACAGCGCACGTGGGACGCGCTGCCCGGCCTCGCGTTTAGGAGCAAATCCCAGCGCAAAGAAAACCAGCATAGCAGCAAACGCGATGGTGACAGCGTTGGTCAGGAACAGCAGCAGCGCGCCGCCGGCCACATCCCAGCGACCCATTGCAATCCCAATTCCTACCACGCCTAGCGGCGGCATCAAGGCAGTGGCGATGGCCACACCGGGCAGCGCCGCCGAAATGGACGGCATTGCCAGGGCAAAGGCAGCCGCCAGGCCGCCCGCCAGCGCAATGGTCAGGTCGATCGGGCTGGGGTGCGTACGCGCCATTACTTCCTCCGGCAATTCCTGCAAGGTAACGAATGGGAGATAGCGGTTGCCCCAGGTCAGCAAGATGGCCATCAGGATTGCCAGGAACGCACCGCGTACCAGGGCTACGCCCGAGTCACGGAACAGGCGCGCATCACCGGTTAACGATGCCAACCCGATCCCAATGATCGGCGACATGAGCGGCGCAACCAGCATGGCGCCAATGATCACAGCGGCGGAATTGGTCAACAGGCCCAGTGTTGCGATCACAGCTGAGAGCACCACCAACAGGAAAAAGTCGAAATCCGGGGTGCAGGAATCACGCAATTGCACCTGTACTTCGGCGCGTCGCTCCAGGGTCACTGGCTTGACGATCTTGCGAAACATGTACAGAATTACAGATCGCAGTGACGGCTGAATGGGTTCGGGCAGGCTCATTGATTTCCTTTCATTTGAATTTCCCTATTCTACCCTCATACGCTCACATACGACTATAATAAACCTATGACATCCATCTCGCTCCCGGCGCGCCCTTCTACAGCCGGAAACCTGCGTCCGTTGAACATCCTGCGAGACCTGCCTCACGTGGCCGATCTCATTGAGCTTTGTTTTGCCAACAATATGGACAGCGAAGGTCATTCTTACGTCCGGCAGATGCGGCGCGCCAGCAGCGATGCGTCTTTCATGCGTTGGGCCAGCAATGCCATTGAGAGCGCATCCATGCCACTCTCGGGTTTCGTATGGGAGCAGGACGGGCGCATCATCGGGAATGCCAGTCTGGTGCCTTTCCGGTACAAAGGCAAACGTATCTACCTGATCGCCAACGTCGCCACACATCCCGACCACCGTCGGAGAGGCATCGCCCGCGCCCTGACTGAACGGACCTTGACCCACGCCCGTCAACGCGGCGCCAGTGAACTTTGGCTGCACGTCCGCGCAGACAACCCTGGAGCTGTTCAAATGTATACGGACCTGGGATTTGTGGAACGCGCACGACGTATAACCTGGCGCGCGAGGAAGGTAGAACCCCTTTCCTCTGCCTCTCTTTCTCGCTCTACCCACGCTCCCAGCCTGCTGACCGTTACCAAACGATATTCTCGCTTTTGGCCGCAACAACTAACCTGGCTCAACCAGTTGCATCCCGAAGAATTATCCTGGTACCGTTCCTTGGGTTGGAAGAGTCTCAGACCTGGTCTGTGGAACTGGCTCTACCGTGCATTTGTCGAATTTGACCTGCGGCAATGGGCAATTCAAAAAGACGGGCAATTACAAGGTGTGTTGGCCTGGATGCCCACGCTGCGTGGCACACCTCTTTGGCTGGCCTGCAACCCTGACGCTGATCCCGAATCAATCACAACTTTGTTGGTACAAGTTCAAAGCGATCTGAGATACCATCAGAACTTGAAGTTGGAACATCCCGCCGGTTTACAAGAAGAAGCCATTCAAGCGGCAGGGTTTGATAACGCCAGAACCCTGATTTGGATGCGTGCAGAGGGTGCAACTTAGTCTGCTCTGCAACGTATTATTTACTGAAAGGAGAATACAATGACCAAATTCATTCTGCGTTGGATTATCAACGCGATCGCACTATTTGCAGCTGTTTCCATCGTCCCTGGTGTTAATCTGCAAGGCAGTTGGACATCTATTATCTGGCTGGCGCTCATCTTCGGGCTGATCAATGCCTTCCTGGGCCCCCTGCTCAAACTGCTGACCTGTCCGCTTATCTTCCTGACCCTGGGTCTGTTCACGCTATTGATCAACACTTTCCTCTTTTGGCTCACCGGGCAGGTCGGTCAGGCCTTTGGCATTGGTCTCACCATCGACGGTTTCTGGCCCGCCTTCCTTGGCGGTCTGGTCGTCACCGTAGTGAGCGTGGTTCTAAGTTTGATCCTGAAGGACGAACTTAAGAAACATCGCTAAAATTGCTAAACCAAATAATGGCAGCAAGAGCCTGGCAAATGTTTGATACCGTTTGCCAGGTTTCTCTTTATTTCAGCACTTCCACTGTTTCAATTTGAAGTATAGCCGGTCGCTTTTTTATGCTATGTATTATTCCACATCCCGATATCAGGTTGTGATCTGAATCTCGTTGGAGACCGCTGGTGGATCCCATGAACAGATAAGATTCGTTACTCACCAAATCATTACCGACAAAAACTCGCGTACCATTACCTGTTGAAATTCCATTATCCGTTAAAACTTGATACACTTCAGCATCAGAAGCGTCAGCCCGCATTTCAAATGAACTGGTCTGAAAATCTTCTGCGCAAATTCGAAGCGCCTGACCACAGGAGGCTTCGTCTTCAGGGAGAATATCAACATAAGATCCCTGGTGAAATTCAACAGCATATGGAACTTGATCAGGCTGGCATGATGAAATATCAAACGTGGGGGCCGTACTCAAGCGTTGAATGAATATTGGAACTACAACGGTGAAAATGATCACCAAAACCGATAACATCCCTGCGAGCTTCGATAGCCTGCTCTCAGACACCCAAGATTCTTGGAAAGGGTTAAATTTACCGGCTGCGACCGCCACAAACCCGAAAAACAACGGCATCGTACTCGCATAGATCCGAATCCCGCCATCGATGGGAGGCAAGAAAGGAATTGAGAACAAGAAACCAATCAGGACAGCTACAAAAAAGGAATACAATGGCTCGAATATTTTTCGTACCGACTTTACTACGCCTACAGCGGTCAAGACCAGCCCAGCCACCCAAATAAGGTAACTCCACACCATCTGACCGTTAGGAGAATAATATCTAAAAATGCCTATGTTTGAAAAAAAGAAATCACGATATGCTTTGGCTGCGCCTATGAAGAAACTTAGCGGGTGGGCGAGAAAAAACTTCCAGGCTGCGCGATAGATGATGTCCGAATCCCGAGTCGCAAAGCGTTGGATAGCGGCGTTATAGCCGGCGCCACCTACCACCTGACCATACAATGTAAAAGCGAAATTCCCGAAGGACCGTTTTCCAGGTTCTACGATAAAAGAACTGAAAACCGGGTTTACGATTAAAAACGTCAGAGAGACAGCCACAAATGCGATGATGGTAGCGCGGAATGAAAACCGTGCTTGTTTTCGAAAGGCCCAGCCTGCCCAGAGCACCAATACCGGGAATACAAAAAAAGTACCTGCCCGCGCACTTACGGCCACCACCAAGACAGCCAGGCCGATTGCAAGCTTATCGAGTCTTTGTGACTTGACCGAATTCCAAAGAATGACGAAGCCCAAACAGCCAAGCGCCATTCCAAGCAACTCGGTATAGAGAATGCCAACCAGATGTTGGA
Organism: Anaerolineales bacterium; assembly: GCA_016928525.1. The sequence continues at coordinate 17,715 of JAFGKO010000227.1, forward strand.
TATAGAAATACAAGAACGTTGTATAGAGTGCTGCAGCCAGCGTTCCAAAATCATTGCGAATGACGTACGCAGAAAGAATACAACTGGTTCCCAATAACCCCACCAGGATTGCCATACTCCACATCAAATTATGTTGGGTAAGGAACAACAGACTGGAAACAAAGCTGGTAAACATAGGCCGCCAGGCAGCGATGTTCGAAAGTCTATATCCGTCGGTCAGAAAATTAGCCCCACTATAGTAACTGAATCCATCTCTAAAAGGCAATAAACCACCGATAATCATATTGCCCGAATAACCCGACGTCCAGAAATATGATAATTGCATGGAAATAACCAATGCAGTGACGCAAGCCGCAAAGAACCAGGAATATTTTCCTTTGATGCTAAAACTTACATAATATAAAAATAATACTAATATGAAATATGGAAACGAGAATTGTGAAAAAAAGATACCTATTGAACTTGGAATGGGAATTATTAAAATAAAAATAAACAATGCAAAAGGAAATAGAACCAATATAACAGGCAAGAAGAATTTCTTTAAAAGAGTAACCGAAACATTCATACCAAGTTCATCTATTTGTCAGGTTGGATTCGCGATTTAAGCCTGGCAGGCCTCCCGCCGGGTTCGCTTTTTGAACCGCGCGGAGGATGGCTTGCGCCGCCACCTCCGCTGCAAACGCGCCGAC
>JAFGKO010000228.1 GCA_016928525.1 Anaerolineales bacterium
AAAAACCATACATTTCAAACTATGTCTCGGTCAATCCTTTGTCCCTAAAAAAGGCTTGACAAAGTCATAGTATTCGCAATGACATGCGAAAGGAACTTTTATGATTACAATCGTTGACTACAAAGCCGGCAACCTGACCTCCGTAAAACGCGCGCTTGACCATCTCGGCATCGAAAACAAGATCAGCGCGGACCCGGGTGTTGTTCGGAAATCAGAAGAAATCATCTTCCCTGGCGTGGGCGCGGCGGGCTCGGCCATGGCGGTTCTCAGGGAACGGGATCTCGATTCGGCGCTAAAAGAAGCTTTCCACAGTGGGACGCCCATCCTCGGCATCTGCATCGGTTGCCAGATCATCTTGACCCACTCGGAAGAAGGGGATACGCCCGGGCTGAATCTGATGCCGGGAGTGTGTAGCAGGTTCAGGCCGGGGGATGAAGCGCTGAAAGTCCCACACATGGGTTGGAATGCTGTGACCGTCACACAGCCGCATCCCATCCTGAGCCACCTGCATCCTGGTGATGAGTTTTACTTCGTGCATTCGTTTTATCCGCAACCCGATGACAGTTCAAAAGTCTACGCGACGAGCGAGTATGGTGGCGAGTTTCCGGTGGCAATTGGCACAGACAATCTCTTTGCAGTCCAATTCCATGCTGAAAAGAGCGGCCCGTTGGGACTGCAACTGCTCAAGAACTTTTCGGAATGGAGGCCATAATGTTATCCAAACGCATCATCTCCTGCCTGGACGTGCGCGACGGCAAACTGGCCAAATCCGTCAAATTTATGAACACCAAAGACATCGGCGACCCGGTCGAACAGACCAAGAAATATTATGAAGATGGCCTCGATGAGCTGGTTTTCTACGACATCACCGCCTCGAGCGACAGGCGCGACATCATGATCGACGTGGTCAGCCGCGTGGCGGAACAGGTTTTCATCCCCTTTTCGGTGGGCGGCGGCCTGCGGACGGTGGAAGATTGCAGCTGCGTCCTGCTGGCGGGCGCGGAAAAGGTCAACGTCAATTCAGCGGCGGTCAGACGACCGAAATTGATCACAGAAGCGTCGAAGGCTTTTGGGGCGCAGGCGGTCGTTTTGTCAATGGATGTGCGGCGGGTCGAACCGACCCTGGAAATTGCTTCCGGCTACGAGATCGTCATCAACGGCGGACGCACGCCGATGGGAATAGACGCCATTGAATGGGCAAAACGCGGCGAGGAATTGGGCGCGGGCGAATTAGTGGTTAACTCTATCGACGCGGACGGTACCAAAGAAGGCTACGAACTGACTCTCACGCGCATGATCGCCGAAACCGTCAGCATCCCGGTCATCGCTTCGGGCGGCGGCGGGAAACCGGAGCATCTTTATGATGTGCTGACCGAAGGCAAAGCGGATGCCGCGCTGGTGGCGTCTATGCTGCATTATGGCGAGTTTACGGTTGGTGAGATCAAGACATATCTTGCAAAACGAGGCTTGAAAATTCGTACAACAAATTAATCCGCTAATCCGCGCTAATCTTCGCGAAATACAAAAGATTTGCGTAGATTAGCGGACAAGGTATGAGAATGACAAATATAAAATTCAACTCAAATGGACTAATTCCCGCTGTTGTACAAGATGCCGCCACCAAAGATGTCTTGATGGTAGCCTGGATGAACGCCGAGTCGCTGCAAAAGACGGTCGAAAGCGGCGAGACCTGGTTCTGGTCGCGTTCAAGGCGGGAATTGTGGCACAAAGGCGCGACATCCGGCAACACGCAGAAAGTAGTCGAGATCCGCTACGATTGCGATGGCGATACGCTGCTGGTGCTGGTGGAGCCTGCCGGACCAGCCTGTCATACGGGGGAGCGGACTTGTTTTTATCGTACGTTAGAGAATAGAGAGTAGAGAATGGAAATCAGTGAGCTTTACAATATCATTCTTGATCGCAAGGCAAATCCAAAACCTGGCTCGTACACCAATTCCCTGTTTGATACGGGCCTACCTCACATCGCCCAGAAAGTCGGCGAGGAGGGGACGGAGGTGGTCGTGGCGGCGCTTTCACAGGAGAGCGAGCGTCTCGTCCAGGAGATCGCCGACCTGACCTATCACGTCCTGGTGCTGATGGCGGCCAAAGGCATCACGCCCGCGCAGGTGGCCGGGGAGTTGGAAAAACGGCATAAATAATGGGAACAAGCCAAAATGTAGCTTGAAGCAAGGGAAAAAAGATAAAGCGGGGAATTCGTCTATTGACGCAGGATAAAGGTCGGGTATAGTATCCCCATCCCAATCCACAGGAAAAGAAACATGCCCTCCCCTTATGACATTCTGTTCGAGCCGGTCCAGATCGGACCGGTGACTGCTCCCAACCGTTTTTACCAGGTGCCGCACTGCAACGGATTCGGCCACCGCATGCCGCGCGGGCTGGCGGCCATGCGCGGGATCAAAGCAGAGGGCGGCTGGGGCGTGGTCTGCACCGAGGAAGTGGAGATCCACCACAGCAGTGACCTGTCGCCGTATTTCGAGGGCCGCCTGTGGAGTGACGACGACATCCCGGCGCTGGCGCTGGTGGCCGAGGCGGTGCACGCGCACGGCGCGCTGGCGGGTATCGAACTGGCCTACAACGGGCTGGACGCCAACAACCTGTACACGCGCGCCGTTTCGCTGGCGCCGACCTCGATGGGCACATTGGGCGGAACGGGCTACGACCCGGTGCAAACCCGCCGCATGGATAAGGAAGGCATCCGGGAGCTGCGCCGCTGGCACCGCGCCGCCGCGCTGCGCGCCAAACGCGCGGGCTTCGACCTGATCTATGTATACGCCGGGCACGCGCTGACCGCCGCCGCGCAGTTCCTGCTGCGTCGCTACAACGACCGTACCGACGAGTACGGCGGCTCGCTCGAAAACTGTACGCGCCTGTTCCGCGAGCTGCTGGAAGACACCAAAGAAGCAGTAGGCGACAAGTGCGGTGTGGTGGCGCGCTTCGCTGTCGAAGAACTACTCGGCGAAGGAGGCATCACGCACCAGGGCGAAGGTCACGATATCATCGCCATTCTGGCCGAAACCCCCGACCTGTGGGATGTCAACCTGAGC
>JAFGKO010000229.1 GCA_016928525.1 Anaerolineales bacterium
ATTGATGCCGACCGAAGCCGATACTTGCCGCACTTACATCGTTCCCAGGCTGTACGCCGCCGGTTGGGAAGATGATTTTATTTCAGAGCAACTTGTGCTAACGCCTGGGCGGATCGTTCCACTTGGCGAGCGAAAACATTTCCGCAAGGAGGGCTTGCGCGCGGATTATGTGTTGTTCATCCGAAACAACATTCCAATTGCTGTGGTGGAAGCTAAAGCTGAATACAAGCAGCCAGGCGATGGCCTACAGCAAGCCATGCAATATGCCGAGATGTTGGGCGTCAAATTCGCCTATTCGAGCAACGGCAAGGGGATTGTCGAGCATGATTACCTAACAGGTCGTGAACGCGATCTTGCTCAATTCCCATCGCCTGAGGAGTTGTGGGGTCGCCAGCGAGGAGAGTGGAAACTTGAACAGGAAAAGGATGCAAAAGACGCGCTTGTAGCTTACTTCGAAGAAGTGGGCGGTAAAACACCACGCTATTACCAGCAGACAGCAATTAACCGTTCTGTAGCAGCCGTGTTGCGTGGGCAACAGCGGATCCTGATTACAATGGCAACCGGTACGGGTAAGACCTTCGTGGCTTTCCAGATCGCCTGGCGCTTGTGGAAAGCCAAGCGCAAGAAGCGCATCCTGTACCTGGCTGATCGAAATATACTGGTTGACCAAGCTAAGGATTTGACCTTTTCGCCGATGGGCCAGGCGTTGCATAAAATTCGAGGGCGAGTAGTCAAGAGCCGCGAGGTGTATTTTGCGCTATACCAGGCGCTGGATACCCCGGGAACCGAGGCAAAGCTTTATAAGCAGTACCCAAAGGACTTTTTTGATTTGATCATCGTTGATGAGTGCCACAGGGGCAGCGCCAGGGAAGAAAGCAGTTGGCGGGGCATCCTGGAATATTTCGCGCCCGCGCAGCAAATTGGCATGACTGCCACACCCAAACGAAATGATAACATTGACACCTACGAATATTTTGGGGAGCCAATATACACATATAGCCTGAAACAAGGCATCGAAGATGGCTTCCTGGCGCCGTACCGGGTTTACCGAGTCATTCCAGACGTAGATGCACAAGGGTTGGTTATCGATCCGGGTGTGTTGGACCGCTTTGAACGAGAAATACCTGCGGGAGTCTACGGGACGAAGGAATTTGAGCGCGTAGTTTCCCTGCTCACACGCACGGAAGCGGTCGCCAAACACCTCACGGATACGATGAAACGCACCGGGCGATATGACAAGACGATTGTCTTCTGTGTTGACCAGGAACATGCACTGGACATGCGCAAGGCGCTCAAAAACCTGAACGCTGACCTGGTAAAAATCCATCCTGATTATGTGGAGCGGGTGGTGTCCGATGAGGGCAAGTTCGGTCGCTCACACCTGGATAAATTTCAAGACCCTGAAACCGATACACCGGTGATATTGACTACCTCTCAAATGCTGACAACGGGCGTGGATGCGCCCACCTGCAGGAATATCGTCTTGTTCAAACCGATCGGGGCGATGACGGATTTCAAGCAAATCATCGGGCGGGGAACGCGGGTACTGGAAGAACACGGGAAATTCTGGTTTACGATTATCGACTACGTGGGGGCGACCCAATTGTTTTATGACCCGGCCTTCGATGGCGACCCGGTGCGTGTTACCAAGACCCGTGTGGATGATAAAGGCAACGAAGTCGAGATCCAGGACAGCGATGATGGCACACTGAAACCGGAGACGGAAATCGAGCCTGGCAAGGAAGCCTTTGAACCGGAAATCCCTGTTGGACAAGTCCGCGAGCTTCCTCGTAAATACTACCTGGATGGCGTTTCGGTCTATATCGTCGGCGAGCAGGCATACGAGCTGGATTCCCAGGAGAACGTTTTACGAACGGTGCAATTTACCGACTATGTGTCTGAGAACGTGCGACGGCTGAACCTGAGCGCCGAGCACCTGCTGCAAGCATGGTCTTTACAGAAACAACGGGCCGAAATCCTGGAGCATTTACGCGCGCGTGGAATTGACCCGGCGCACCTGGCGCAGGTTACCCACCACCCCGAAGCGGATGCGCTGGATTTACTGTTGCACGTAGCTTATAACGCGCCGCTGGTCAGCCGTAAGGAGCGAATTGAAAAGCTACAGCAAAAGAAGCAGAACTTCTTCAATACCTTTACACCCGCGGCGCGTGAAATCCTGGACATCCTATTGGATAAATACGCCGATTTTGGCATCGGCGAGTGGGAAAATCTCACTTCGGTTTTGAGCGTGCCGCCGTGCAGCGAATTGGGAACGCCGCTAGAAATTTCGCAGCGCTTTGGCGGACCAGCCGAAATGCGCCTGGCTGTAAACAAGATGCAACAGTTCCTCTATGAGGAATAAAACCATGGCGCAAAAAATAAAGCCCAAACAGCTTTCACTGAAACTTGATAGCCAGGAGTCTAAATTGCCAGCCAAGATCAAGAAGCCTGCCGAGCCACAGAACACTCGCAGCCAGCTCTCGTCGCTTATTAAATCCGCGCGTGACATCATGCGCAAGGACGCCGGGCTAAACGGCGACCTGGACCGCCTGCCGCAGCTTTCCTGGATCATGTTCCTGAAATGCTACGATGACCTGGAAAAACGCCGCAAAGAACTGGCGATTTTGGAGGGGAAATCTTATCGAGGCGTAATCCCTGAACCCTACCGCTGGCGCGATTGGGCGGCTGACCCGGACAAGGGAAAGACCGGGCAGGAATTTTTGGATTTCACTAACAACGAGCTGCTGCCCGCTTTGCGAAGCCTGTCGGGCAGCGACGAGAAATTGACGATAGCCGTGCTGTTTGCCGAGACGTACAACCGCATGCTCTCGGGCTATTTGCTGCGCGACGTGGTCAATCTGGTGGATGGCATCCATTTTGAATCCAGCGATGAAATTTTCACGCTCTCGCACCTGTACGAGAGCATGCTCAAAGAGATGCGCGACGCGGCAGGAGACGCGGGCGAGTTTTACACGCCACGCCCGGTGGTGAAACTGATTGTGGATAGAGTAGCGCCCAAATTAGGCGAGCGCGTGTTAGATCCGGCGTGCGGCACGGGCGGCTTCCTGGTGGAAGCCTATGAGTATATGAAGCCGCAACAGAGAAGCAGCACAGACCAGGTCTTATTACAAAACGAGAGCCTGTTTGGCATCGAGAAGAAACCGCTGCCCTACCTGCTGGGCACAATGAACCTGCTGCTGCACGGCATCGATAACCCCAACATCCGGCGCGATAACGGTTTGAAAAAGCCATTGAAGGAAATTGGCGACGAAGACCGTTTTGAAGTCATCGTCACCAACCCACCCTTTGGCGGCGAGGAGGAAGCAGGCATCCAGCTCAATTTTCCTGAAGCGACACGCACAAGCGAAACGGCATTGCTTTTCTTGCAGTTCATTATGCGCTCGCTGAAGCCAGGGGGGCGCTGCGGCATGGTTGTACCGAATGGGACGCTGTTCGGGGACGGAGTAGCCGCGCGGGTGAAAGAACAACTGCTCAAGAATTTCAACCTGCACACCATCGTGCGCCTGCCGAATGGCGTATTTTCGCCCTATACTCCCATCCCAACCAACTTGCTGTTCTTCGAGCGCAGCGGGCCAACGAAGACAATATGGTACTATGAACAACCGATTCGGGAGGGGTTGAAGAATTACACCAAGACTAAACCCATGCAGTTTGAGGAGTTCCAGGCTCTGGCGGCATGGTGGGATAAACGAGAAGAAAACGAGCGCGCCTGGAAAGTGGCGGCTGTGGATGTGCTGAAATACAATGGGGAGGGGGCGATTGATTCGGTGAACCTGGACATCAAGAATCCCAACGCAGCGCAAGACCTGGAACACATGCCGCCGGAGCAACTGGTTGAAAGTATTATGGCGAAAGAAAGTCAAATAGCAAAATTGATGAATGAAATTATGTCACTTCTTGAAAAGGGGTCGTGATGGCTATAGTTTGGCAGAGTTTGCCATTTTCGGAAATTCTGAAACCTATATCGCGTCCTGAACGTGTTGATAGAAGCAAGATTTATAGAATACTAGGAATGCGCTGGTATGCACAGGGCCTATTTATCAAAGAAGATAAGCCTGGGCATGAAATCCAAGCTACTGAACTCTATCGTGTTGAAAGAGGTGATTTCGTTTATAACCGTCTCTTTGCCTGGAAAGGTTCTTTTGGAATTGTTAATAATGATACTGCAGGGGGTTATGTTTCTGGTGAGTTCCCCTGTTTTCGTATACATACAGAAAAAGCTGAACCCAAATATATTCATCTGTTTTTATCACAAGAGCCTGTTTGGAAAGAGATTGAACGTAATAGTTCAGGGCAAACGAATATCAGCCGTTTACGATTGAAAGTACCTGTATTCTTGGAAATGAAAATCCCACTCCCGCCCCTGGACGAGCAGCGGCGCATCGTGGGGCGGATCGAGACGCTGGCGGGGAGGGTGGAAAAGGCGAGGAGATTGAGGCGGGAGGCGGTGGAAGAGACCCATGTATTTATCCAAGCAACGTTGGGGGAAGTGTTTGGAAAAACAGCAAACTGGAACATTTATACTCTCAACGAAGTCGCACCAATAAATATGGGGCAAAGTCCACCTGGAGATTCGTATAATTTCGATGGTGCAGGCGTACCGTTGTTGAACGGACCTACAGAATTTGGGCAGAAATATCCAAAACCACGACAATGGACAACAAGCCCAACCAAATTCTGCAATTCTGGCGATATTCTTATTTGTGTTCGGGGAGCAACGACGGGTAAAATGAATTGGGCAGACAGAAAATATTGTATTGGGCGCGGTTTGGCGGCTTTGACGGTGGACACCAATAAATGTTTACCCGAATTTGTCTATCACTATGTCCAGACACGAACACAAGAAATTCTTGCTAGAACAGCAGGGAGCACATTCCCTAATTTGCCAGGCGAAAAGCTAAGAACGTTGCCTATTCCGGTCCCACCGCTCGATGAACAACAGTATTTGGTGGCATATCTGGCTAGCTTGCTGTCATTGATCGTGCTAGACTGGCTCTCCCGCAATTTATGTGAAATGAGATATCAGGTCGGATGAAGTACTTTAAGCCGAAGCAAGTCAAAATTAGCACGGCCGTACATTTGCCTTTTGATCAGCTTGAGCCGATTTACATGACCTTCAACAGGACCATTACTCCAGGAGTAAGTCAGGGCGGCTTCGACCGCAGCAAAATCACGTTGCAGGCTATCGGCGAAATTGACAAACTCCGCAAAACCAGATGTCCTTGCTTTTTCTAGCCATACATTCAGGGTCTCTTTTTTCGATCGTGGATCATCTTAACAAAATCCTGGGATAACGAATAGGCCAGTTGGATATCAGTTGATCCCTGAAGCAGTCTATCTAAGACAGTCAATTGATTCGCTTTCAGGTCATCTCTTTTTCGGATCAAGAGCCAGGCTGCCTGTCGTGTTGACAAAGGGCGATTGTCAGCCCGCCTCTGACGTTTGCTTATCCTGGGTAGCGATTGCCTTAGCTTGGCTACACAGCGTGCCATTGAAGAGCGTGAGCCCTTGAAACCAAGGGTACATATCTCTCTAAAGATTTCAGACCCATTATGACACCCCTCATCCCATCGCTGTTGGATATAGTCTTCAAAAGAACCTAATGCGCTGGGCATCTTTTTTCTTTGTGACATTTCCACAAATGAATCTGCGCGAAGATACCGGGCAATGGTCATGCGACTGATGCCCAACATTTTTGCAGAAGTCCGCATGCTATATCCTTGTGCCTTCAGCCTGATCACCTCTTCGTATCGCATCATGCGGCGTTGACGAGTTGATTGGCGTTTTTGCTCCGTTTTGGTCAACTTTCGAGGTGTTTCCTCGGGTAATTGGCTATCTTGGCTCTCGTTTTCCTGCTCTGATGCTTCGATAGCTCGTTTGGCAGTATGCAATAAAGCTGGATGACGATCCAAAAACCTTTCCAGCACCTCCCTCACATTCTGCATAAGATGGAAACGATCTGCAACTTCAATCACTTCAGGAGCACCTTGTTTGACAGCCTCAGCATAGGCATTCGCTCGATCCCGGCTTATAATCTCAATTCCTGGATGTTCTTTCAACCACATGACCAATGTTTCGGTAGTCCGATTCGGTAATAAGTCCACTGGTCGTCGATTTTCCAAGTCAACCAATATAGTTCCGTAGGAACTGCCCTTTCGAATTGCCCAATCATCAATGCCAAGAACCTTTGGGGTTTTTGCACCAGCCTCAATTGTAGAACGTACCAGACGCAGTATGGTGTCGGGGCTGGTAGGCATAGCTAACTTTTTTGCGATCCTGGCGCCGGCTTCACCACCTATCGAAAAGCCAATGGATCGTTGAGCTTCTGCCATTCGTTTTGTCCTTCGGGCAAAGGGAACAATGACTTCCGGCAAACGTTCTGTAAAAGTGAGTTGTTTACATGAACGATTGTCACAGAAAAACCTTTGGACATACAGGTTCATGTGAACTGGCAATCCAGCGCATGGCAAATCCACAGGCTTCCGCATATACTTACTATGCACACGAACAGACATTTGCTGGCAACTTGGACAAGCTGATTGACTTTGAGTTGAGCTGACTTCCAGGGTTATGGTTTGATCGTCAATTTCGATCCGTTTGATTTGGAGGACTTCCGGGTTTGCGAGCAGCAGTGTTTCGATCAAGAGGATGTCTTTCGCTATTAGGAGTTGACATCCTATTATGAGCCAGGTCGGATACTATGAACAGATCCAATTTTGTGCTCATTTCACATAAATTGCGGGAGAGCCACTTTCGGGCGAATATTGACATACCTATCATGCGTGTGGAACGGGCGGGGAACACATCTACGTCATTCCTGACCTGGATATGGTGGTTGTGGTCACTCAGGGAGGTGAATATGACCCGGAATTCGTGATCCGTGAGTATATCGTCGGTTCGATCGTCGAGATTCAACCATGAACTAAGCCGGACACTCCCATGAACCAAAAACCTGGCGGGGTTGGGCCGCCAGGTTTTTGGTTGGAGATCGTTTTAAATAGCAAGTGCGGCGCACCAAGGACAGTTGCGGCGCACCATGCAACTTATTGGCGCCGGATGACCGGCAGGTAGAGCCAGGTTTGTTGCAGATCGACCTGGACGCTGAGGGTTGGCAGGGTGTGCAGGTCGGTGGCAGAGCCGTTGACCAGGCTGGTAAAGGCGAGGGTGGTGGATTGGCCGGCGGCGCAGAAGCCCACCCTGACTTTGTACTGGATGTGGACAACCTGAGATGCGCCGACGACGCCCAGCCCTCCTGGAAACCCCCCTATTTCTGAGTCCCCTCTACAAACAGGTCTACAAATTGAGCCGCGATCTCTTCCAATGCCATGCGCGCCAGCGCCTCGGGCAGCAGGTTCAGCCCCAGGCAGTAGCCCAGCAGCATCCCCAACAAACCCTGGGCAGCCAGGTCGGGCTCCAATGGGCGCACATGCCCCTGTGCCATCTGCCATTTCAGGTAGTCGCTGA
>JAFGKO010000230.1 GCA_016928525.1 Anaerolineales bacterium
GGTTTCTTTGTATGAGCCATGCTCCAAGCATACCCGACTGCAGACTACAATGTCCAGCGCTTTTGGCTTAAGTTATGACCAATGGGCTATCATTTCGAACACAATTTCGGGCACGGCTCGCAGGATTTAGCCAATGTGCTGGCGACTTTGAATATCCTGGCATTTCTGCTGCATACCGTTCGGGAATTATTGACCCCCGCCTATCAGCGTTTGCGACAGGCATTGGGCGCGCGCAAAACCTTTTTCAACGATGTGCGCGCTCTGACCCGCTATATGGTCTTCGACTCGCGGGATGATCTATTCCGTTTCATGGAAGATGGGCTAGAAATTTCCCCCGCTTCTCCCTGACCCAAGTTTAGATTTGGAATTGCTGGTATTCATATTCCCTCATGAAAGTTGGTAGTCATTCTAGCGCCGCGTTTGTTCGATTTTTTTTCTACTTGGAGGTAGGGTTGGTCATGGGGCATGGGTTTATGCCCCCCCTCTCGGTCTCCCCCCACAGGGGGGAAGGGTTGGCGCTCGATAGAGCGAGACGGCTTGCTTGGCGGTGGATTTGGTTATGGGGCATGGTGTGTGCCTTTCTACCCCCTCCGCCTTCCCCCTACGGGGACCTTCGGCGGCACCTCCCCCAAATACAAGATTTTCATCGTCGAGTTTGAGAGAGGCCGGGTGGGGGCCAATTACCTTTAATCAATTTTACCTGCATTTATGCGGTTAGAGCCGCCTGGGGATAAGCCCATCGACTTTGCCTGGTCTCCCCAGCCCGCTATGGTCCGGGGCGGCGATATACTCCTTCCAGTCGCTACTCGACCGACGTCTCCGCTCAGGGCAGGAAAATATCACGGACTGGCAAAATCGACCGTGAAATAGCCCCCATACGAACTGGTTGCAAGATAAGCATAACCGATGCCCATCTCGTTCGATTTTGCGCTCAGGATGGCATCGCGATGGAGCTTGTCGTCCATCCACCAGTCGAAAGCAGTCTGCGGACCGCCGCCAGCGTAGATGATTTCCTCGGTATAAGAGGCGGCATACCCCGTTCCGGCAATGCGCGTGCTGGCGTATGAGCCGTCCGAGCCGGTGTGGCTGAGCATGCTGTTACAGGCCATATCGGCGGCGTGTTTTTGAGCGGCGTTTGCCAGCAGGGCGTTGATCGCCAATTCAGGCAGGCCGTTTGCCTGGCGCTCGTTGTTGATCAACACTCCAATTTGAGTGACATAGCCGGAATTTTGGCTGAAATTGCAGTCCGCGGTTGTGCCGCTAGTCGTGTTACCGGAAGTGCTTGTGGACGCTGCGCCAGGTGTGGAGGTTGGCGCTTTGGCTCCATCGCCAACGGTGATCTTGAGCCAGAAGGTTTTTTCTGTCCCAATGTTGATCGACTGGCCCTCGGCGTCCTTCAAGGTGAAGTAACCGGAGTAGGAGCCGTTGGCTGTGGGGGCGGTCAAGTCCAGGGAGACATCCACCGTGGAACCGGCCAGGGTGTCGGGAATGGGCGCGGAGTCGGGCGCATTCATACGGTCGCCTGTTAGAAAGTTGATGGTATACCCTGTCCAATGACAGGTGCCGGTATTCTTGAAACGCCAGGTTTTGGTAAAAGTCGCCCCTGCATTGACGAGCGTATCGTCAGGGATGGTCACATCTTCGAGCAATACAGCCTGCACTTTGCAATCTGCCGGAGCGGTGACGGCTAGAGTTGGTGCAACCGTCCCGGTGGTGGTAGTTGCCGGGGTAATGGTCGAGGGCAGCACCAACGCTTTTGTCGGTGGCAGGGTGGAGGTCACGAATTGAGGTGCAGGGGTAGGGACTTCGGTCTCTGATGAAATGGAAATGCAACCAGCCAACAGCAGGCTGGTCAGCAGTAGAAGCGTCCAGATTTTTTTCATAAATTGGATTGTACTGTGGAATTAACCTCCGGTGCAGGACTCCCACAGCGGAAATTTGGACTGTCGCTTGTTATTTAGGGCGTGGCGAAGACGACCACGTAGTAGCCAAAGTTGTTGAAGAAGGCATAGCCAACGCCGATTTCAGTGTATTGTGTGCTGATCATATTCTTGTTATGGTTGATATCGGTCTGGTCCAACTTCCACCAGCTTACAACCTGGTCCGCGCTGAGTGGCGGATAACTGCCATTGACGTTTTCCGCTACCCTCGAAGCGGTATACCCGCTGGCGGCCACGCGCGTCTGCGGTGTGGAACCATCGGAGCCGTTGTGGAAGAAGAGCTGGTTACAGGCCATATCGTTGGCGTGTCTCTGGGCGGCCTGTGCCAACTGCGTATTCACGCCGAAAGCTACCAGATTACTTTGGCTGCGGTAGGAGTTGATGGCTGTAGCTACTTGAGCGGTACGGGTCGAGTCGATGGTGTAGTCACACAGAGCGTTCACGGCCCCGGAACTACTGGAAGTTGAAGCGGTCGTTGCTGTGGCAGAACCGCCCCCTGGAGCGGCGGTCGCGGTGGGCGTACCGGTAGGCGCACTGGATACGCTAATGATCAGCCATAAGCGGGAATCGTTGTCGACTTGCATGATCAACCCGGCTGGATTTTTAATGACGAAATTGCCCTGATATGTGCCCGCTACACTGGGCGCTACCAGGTCGACGGAGATATCCGCTGTTTCACCAGGATTTGTGACCGGTAATGGCACCGAGGCTGGCGCGCTCATGGCCTGTTCGGAATAATGGGTCAGCGTGTAGCCCGACCACCAGATGCATGTGCCAGCGTTCTGGACGCGCCATGTCTTTGTGAAAGCCGACCCTGCGATCACGGTACTGTTATCGGGGATGGTGATATCGCTGACGAAGGTTGCCTTATTGACACAGTCTGCAGGGTTTTCGGGCACGAATTCGGTAGCGGTGGGTAATGGTGTAGGGGTTTCTCCAGTAACGGGTACAACCACTTCGGTGGGTGTGTTCGTGGCGGGCAGGGCAGGCGGCGCTGTAGTCGCCGGGACAGCTGTTGGTGTTTCGGTGGCTTGTGCCGCTTGCCCTCCGCACGCAGACAGGACGATTCCCGTCAACAAGATGATAGAGAGTGCTCTTTTGGACATATTGGTCTCCTATACAAGCTTATTGATGTGGGTAACAGATATGCAGCCATTATCAACTTTCAAACTGCCTGCTTGGACAGATATATTATCAGTACTTAACGAAATTTGAAAGAATACCCCTGATTTCGGACTTCTCCCGGTCCACTGATTATCCATGATGGACATTAAATGAATGTGAATCGTCAAAACATCATCATTTGACCTTGTGTTTGCTCCACCGGGTCGCTGACGAGTTGTTCGTCGAAGGTCTGCCGGTTCAGGACCGGGATGTCTGCCAGCGAGCGCAGCAGCCGAAACTTGAGGATGCGCCAGCCCTCCAGCCGTTTGCGCAGCCTGGGGTCACGGGTTTCCTTGTATGCCAGCAACCCGGCGCGTCCGCCGGGCAATACCAACAAACATTTTTCCAGCGGATATTGGTTCTCGGCCAGGATGCGCCCGGTCATTGCCGAGGCAAGCAAGTAGAACACGCGCACGATTTTCCCCTTTTCTTTCCAGAGGCAGGCATTTTCACCGATATGCTCTGTTCTGTATCCCAGCCGCCCGCCAATCGTCTCGATCAATCCGATCATCTTCTTCAACTCTGCGCGGCGTTGGGAGGCGCTGTCTTCGTCACGCAGGCGCCAACGGCCGCCCTCTTCCAAACCGTATGACTCCAGCACAGCTCCCACCAGCGCTTTGGATGGCGTCAGCAGCCCAGGGAATTCGGGATACAGCCCGCGTTCCAGTTCGAGCAATGTGCTGGATGGATGCCTTTGCAGAAAGGTTACCACGGCCTGTTCTACCCGGTCGGCCAGCGGCTCGGCGCGCGTCTCTCCTTCCTTCAAATCCCATAAGCCGATTTCCAGGCTGCGTTCTTCCGAATCCATTCTTTCCAATTTGACATCGGACTGGATCGCCCCCTGGATATTAGACTGCACCTCGCGCAGCACCTCGTCGAAATCCTGTTCCGGGCGCATCAACCCGTGACCCTGGGCCTGCTCGGCAAGACCCGCAGCATGTAACTGGAGATAAGCGGCCGGTTCTCCCAAATCACGCAGGTGTGCTTGCAAGGCCTTGCAAATAGCCTCCAGGCTGACAACTTCTTTTTCGCGGTGCAACCGTTCTCCGCGCTGCCAGAGTAACTGGATGGGATCGTGCGCGGTGCGCATGGCCTGCGCGCGCAGGTCGAAACCGGCGGTGCTGGCGGCCGTCAACGTGGCGGACAGGAACCCCGGTTCTGCCTCCGCCAGCAAGCCGAAGAAGGGTGTGCTCAACGGCAGCAGGTCGAAGACATGGTGTAAGGCCGCATGCAGCGCGGCAGCCTGCCAGCCCCAGTCATAGCGGCGACGGCGCAATGCGACTTTGAACGGTTCTGCAGCTTCGCGTCCCCACAACCAGCCTGCCCACAGCGCGGAAAGCGTCCAAAAAGCCTGGTTGGGACGCGGGATGGCGCCAATCACAGCCTGGATGGGCGCTTCTTTGATAACTTCTGCCAAATCCTTGATGCGGCCTTCATAGAGCAAGATCCCGCCGCTTTGGGGCAGTTTTTCGCCTTTATCTCCCCAGCGCAGGGTAGGCACAGGTTCGCCGCTCCCTGCCCAAACGGAGATGGCACCCTCTAACGCCAGCCAGATGTTCCCCTCGCGAAATTGCGGCGGCGTGGAGAGCTGCTTCGGCCTGGGTCGCTCGGTGGGATGCGGCCAGAGCGCATTGCCCCGGTCACAGGCAGACAAGATCAGCGCGGTCAATGCGCGCCTGCGTTCCTCCGAGATTTGCAGGCCGTCGAGCCGGTTGATAAGCGTCCCCAGCGCGTAGATCGTGCGTGGCAGGTAGTGGCGGATGGCTTCTTCGGCGTATTCGCGGTCGGGGTCATCCAGCGGCGCGACTCGTTCCAGCACGCGCGCGCGAGCCAACCCGGCAGTCTTCGCAATCTCGGCTGCGCGTTTCGCATCCTCTGGGATAGCCAGCTTTTCGCCGCTTTCGCCGCATCCCTGGCATTCATAGATACGCCCGAAGGGGGCAGCTTCCCCTTTGCGCCATAGAAACGCCTGAGCCGGGACTTCTTTTGTGCAGGACGTGCAGGTTGTGAGATAGAGGGCCTGCAAATGGTCTTCGAGCTTTTCATCACCTTTGCGTGAGACCGCTAGGGCCGCCAGGGCAGCATTGTATTCGGATTTGGGCAATGCTGAAGTTCCCATCTCGAGCATGAAGCGCGTGATGGGGTTGTTGGCCGCCACCAGCACGCGATACCCGGCGCGCGCCGCTTCCAGCGTCATCCGTGGCGCTGATCCGAAGGGGTCCAACAACCAGCCTCCCGGTTCGATGTTCTCCCCCAGCCAGGTGGAAATAACACCATCTTCCAACGGCGGCAGGAAGCGCGCTAGTGGGCCGGGATTTTCCGGCCTGACCCCTGGGATCAGAGAAAAGGTGTCCACTAAAACTAGTATACAGTCCCCCGTAGAAAAAGCAAGCTGGATTACCACAAAGACACAAAGGCATGAAGGCACAAAGCCGATTTATTTGCGACTTTGTGTCCCTGTGTCTTAGTGGTTATGAAAACGAAATCTGTCCGGCGAAAACCTCGAAGAGCGGTATAGGCCAGTAAAGCGTGGCGATGTGGACGACACCCATTTGTTTCGCCAGCAGTTCCCGCACTTCTAGGATGCCACGCTCGTGGTAATCGCCGGAGTATTCGGGCCCGGCCAGTTTGCGCCCGATTTTGTACAGGACATTTTCGGTCGGGCCGGAGATGATGATTTGCCCGCCTGGCTTGAGTAAGGCTCCCATATCAGCCAGCGTGCCGGGCAGGTCTGCCACATGCTCGAGCACGTCGGTGGCAACGATCAGGTCAAAGGAAGCTTTTGGCAGGTCTTTCAAAGTCACTTCGCGCGCATCGTGGACCTGCAGGTTGGCGGGAAAGGCGCGCAGGCGGCTGACGCGTTCGAACGGGAGCAGGTCGATGTCCATGGCTGTGACGTGGGCACTGATCCCGCACAGAAAAGGCAGCATCACTCCGCTTCCGCAGCCAAAATCCAGCACGTGCTCGTAGGGGGCGTCCTGTTCGACGTAGTCCATCACTTTGTGTAGGCGTTGCCAGAACAGCCAGTTGACGAGCGAATTGGGATGTGAATAAGCCGGGAAGCCAGCCTCATCCATCCGGCCCTGTTCGGATTCAGCCAGCACCACCCGGATGGTAGCGCGGAATTCGGTTTTGTAGGCGTTGAATTCGGAATTTTTCATGGAGTCCCTGTGTTACCACAAAGGCACGAAATCACAAGGGCACAAAGTTTATTTCTTAGTGTCTCTGTGTCTTTGAGCCTTTGTGGTTTATATGAGCGGTGTGCTGCGCGGTGCTTTGGGCATGGCGTTCATGTCGATTTCGATAGCCGAAAGCAGGATCTGGATGCCCAGGATGAGCGCCAGGGTAGGCAGGATGACCGTGCCGGTTGGGGCGGGTATACCCAGCTGGAGATATTGTGCCCACTTGACGCTGCCGAAGATCAGCCCGAAGAGTAGCAGCGGAATGCCGGTCAGCAGGTAGACGGACACCATGGAGAAGTCGAATAGATAGTACCTGAGCAAAATTCGGCGCAACAAGGTGACAAAGAGTTTGACAGGGAATTCGACCAGCACACCCCGGATGGACAGGCTGGAGCGTTCGCCACGATAGCGGGCCGGTATGGGTACATCCAAAATGAAGGCGCCCAGCAAGTACAGGTTGGCCAGCATGGAAGTTTCGAAGAAAAATCTACGGTCGATGCGTTCCAGCGGCAATTCTGCCAACATCTCAGCGCGGATGGCGAAAAAGCCGTTGGTCGGGTCGAAGCAGTTCCAGTAGCCGGTGGCAACCTTGGTCAGGAAACTCAGCCCCAGGTTGCCAATGCGCCGGATCTGCGGCATGTGCCGCAGGGACTCAAAATCGCGGAAACGGTTGCCCTTGACGTAATCGGCTTTCCCTGCCAGCAACGGTGTCACCAACTCCGGGATATAGGCCGGGTCCATTTGGTGATCCCCATCTATTTTGACGACAACCTGTGCGCCGAGTTCGAGCGCTTTCTTGAACCCGGTCAGCATCGCTCCGCCCACGCCTTGATTCTGCTCGTGTCGTACCAGGACGATACGCCTGTCATGTTTTGCGCAAGCCTGTACCAACTCTGACACGTTGTCCGACGAAGCGTCATCTACTACGATGATATGACGCACGTAATCAGGCAATTCGATTAGGACTGCTTCGATGGTATCCGCGACCTGGTAAGCCGGGATGACGACAGCGATAGCAAATTTGCGGAAATTGATGCTCATGGTCGCCGGAAATGCAAGATGAGATGATAGCTCACCTTACGCACTCTCAAGAATTAGCACTTCATATGGAGCTAAATCCAGGTTTTTCGCAATAGCAGGTGCGGTCTCTCTGGCGGTAGAAAACAGTAAGTTCCACATCTGTTCCGGGATTTTTTGAACGCTTGCAGGCTGATTCTTGAAGTTCAGCGCTACCAGGATGGTTTGCTCTGGCGTCTGGCGCAAGTAGGCCAATGCGTCTTTGGGTTCTCCTGTGAGCAAGGTGAAACTTCCTCGGTGTAAAGCAGGCTTTTCTCGGCGTAGTTTGATGATGGTGCGGGTGAAGTTCAGCATTGAGTCCGGTTTTAAATTTTGGATCTCTACATTTCGTTCTCTGTAATTGGGATGTACTGGTAGCCAGGGTCTCCTGGAAGAGAAACCGGCATTCGCTGAGTCATCCCACTGCATGGGGGAACGACAGCCGTCACGTCCTTTACAGAAGGGCCAGAATCTTTTTCCTGGCGGATCCAGGATTTCACTGCGTTTGAGCGAGATGTCGCGCATGCCGATCTCTTCGCCGTAATACAAAAAGGGTGTACCCCGTAAGGTTAGCAACATGGATGTCAATACTTTCAGCCGGGCATCGTCCTCACCTTTGGTGTGGCGCGTTGCCGTGCGTGGCACGTCATGGTTGCCCAGCACGTAGTTTGGCCAGATGCCGTATTGGGCATACAGGTCTTCCCAATCCAAAATGTGTTTGACATATTGCGCCGGGTCGAATTTACTCCATGTGAAGTCGAAGTTGAAAGCTGCATGGAGCTTGTCATCACCGCAGTATGCGATGATTTTTTTGGCGGCTGAGATAAATGGCTCGCCCACGGCATACCGTTCGGGATACGCATCCAGGATGCCGCGCATTTCACCCAGCAGGGGGACCATCTCTGGCTGGTCGCAATCGTAAATGTGTTGCTGGCGGTCGAAGGCACGCAATCCTGGCTTGAAGAGATTATTACGCAGTAGTTCATCCTTGAAATACATGTTGAATACATCCAGGCGGAAGCCGTCCGCGCCACGATCGAGCCAGAAGCGGACCACATCCAGAATGGCCGCCCGGACTTCCGGGTTGCGCCAGTTCACGTCAGGCTGTTCAGGTACGAACATGTGGTAGTAGTACTGGTTTCGTTCCGGGACGTAGGTCCAGGCGGGGCCACCGAAGATAGACTGCCAGTTGTTGGGAAGCCGCCCCCCTCCGGCTCCCCCCATTTTCGAAGAAAATGGGGGGAGTGGCCCGAAGGGCCGAGGGGGGCTCCAAATGTACCAATCCGCTTTGGGGTTATCGCGGCTGGAACGCGATTCCAGAAACCAGGCGTGCTGGTCGGAGGTGTGGTTGAGCACCAGGTCGAGAACGATGCGGATACCGCGTCGATGAGCCTCGGACAGGAGCAGGTCGAAGTCCGCAATCGAACCGAAGCGTGGGTCGACGTCCACGTAGTCGCTCACATCGTAACCGAAGTCTTTGTCCGGGCTGGGATATATGGGGGAGAGCCAAAGCGCGTCCACACCCAGGTCGGCCAAATAATCCAGCTTGCCTGTGATACCGGGCAGGTCGCCCAGCCCGTCATCATTGCTATCTGCGAATGAACGCGGATAGATTTGGTAGATGATGCCGTCGCGCCACCAGAGAAAATCATTCATTGTTATATCTGCCTGTATCTTTTCAATAAATTGGGGTGTGGGGTGTTGTGGACGGGCTGCGCCCGTCCACAACACCCCACTTCCCCCCTTCTTTTTGAGAAGATACGTATGCCTTTTGGTATGATATTGTAAGTATATCATTGCGGGATTGGGTCCGATTTGATCTTGTAAAGTGTTACAATCAAATAGCGTTTAATTTAAGGTTCACATACTAAAGATGGCGACTTCCGGGGAACATATCTTCGTTGTTGAGAATAACCCTGACATCAGTGACTTGATTTCTCGTCAGGCATTGCAACCTTTGGGATATCAGGTGACGGTGGTCAAAGACGGCTCTAGCGCCTTGAAACAGGCGATTCAGACTCCCCCCGACTTGCTGATTGCAAATTTAAATTTACCCGGCCTGAATGCGAAGGATTTGCTGGTTGCGTTGGCATCGCAGGGGATGAATGCGCCATTGATCGTCATTGGGAAAAAAGGGCAGGAAGAGGACATCCTGCAAGCCTTCCGCGTGGGTGCCGCCGACTATTTACATTGGCCTGCGCGTGATGCGGAAGTAGTTTCTGTGGTGGAGCGCGTCCTGCGCTGGACGCATGAAGGGCACGTCCGTGCGCGTTTAGACAGGCAGTTGAAGGATCTCAATGCGGAGTTGCAACGGAAAGTCAATGAGTTGACAGCCATTGTAGCAATCGGCAAAGCCGTAGTTTCTATTACCGACCAACATCGTTTGTTTACGAAGATTGTCGAGGGGGCGATGCAGGCATCTGAAGCCGACCTGGGCTGGTTGATGCTGCGTGAAGAGGCCAGTAAGGTCTTTATGCTGACGGCGCATTGCAACCTGCCGGATAGCTGGGCCAGAAAACTCAGGCAGCCTTTGGAAGATGGGATCAGTTCTCTGGTCTCACTTTCGGGCGAGACACTTCTTATCCATGGCAAGCCATTAGAGAGATTTAAAGTGTCAGCGCTGGGCAGATCTGCGGCTGTGGTGCCAATCAAGGTCCATAACGAAGTCATCGGCTTATTGCTTGTAGTGCGCAAGCAGGCACGCCCCTTTGATCGTGCCGAGCAAACGTTGCTCGAAGCCGTGGCTGACTATGCCTCGATTTCGCTCGTCAATGCACGCCTGTTTCGGGCTTTGGAGCAAACCGCTGAATCCGCCAAGTCGGGTGAAAGGCGACAGAATGCACTGCTTGAGTCTGTCCGTGAGGCGGTAAGGGGAGAACTTGAGGTGGTCAAAGCGCCAATTGAGTTGTTGTTGGGTCAGAAAACCAGTCCGTTGACCGAAGAGCAACGCCAGGCGTTACAAGCAGCCCAAATGGCAATGCGGCGCTTGGTTCGTGCTACGGAAAAGACCGTTCCGCCGGTAACGCCAATGGTGAAGAAACGATAGAAATCACCTATGCCCAAACACGACCTGGTTTTGTTAGCGCTTGATGATGTCACTATATTGCAATTAATGCAACGTGCTTTGCAGGCTGTATCTTATGAGACAGCTGTTGCATCTGATCGCGTGGCGTTGGAAAAAATTGTGCAGGAGGCGATCCCAGCATTGGTGATGCTCGGTGAAAAGTTTGATGGGCAGTTGGGGGTAAAAATTGCGCGTGAAATCCTCGAGCGATTTCCGACCATGCCAATCTTGATCTATGCAGAACGAGAATCGGTAGTCCTTTACAAAGAAGTTCTACAGGCCGGTTTGAGTGGATGCATATACCCTCCCTTGCGTAATGATGACATTATCGGAGCAGTTGAGCGAAGTTTGCAGCGCGCACGCGCTCTGGGAGATTGGCTGAGACGGGAAGTGAAACGGACAACCGCTTCACTCGAGCGCCGGGCAAATTTGAGTGAAATAGAACTGCAACGATATGAATTTATCTTTGCAAATATCGATGATGGTGTGATCATTCTGGACGAGGCAGGGAAGATCCAGTTGATGAACAAAGCCATGCTGGTTGCGTTCGATTTGTCCGACAAAGGGTATCAGGGGAAACCGGTTTTAGAGATCATCGACCACCCGGATGTTAGTGTATTGCTCAATCGGGCGCAGATGGCGCCCCTGAAATACCATGAAATCAATTTTGACGATGGTCGTATCTATAATGCACAGTACACGCCCCTTGAAGGCATTGGTTCGGTCATTACGGTACAAGATATTAGCTACCTGAAACAAGTGGATCGTATGAAAAGTGATTTTGTGCATACGGTTTCGCACGATTTGCGTTCCCCCTTGACATCCGTGCTGGGTTATACCGAATTGGTTGGTCGGGTAGGTCCACTTAATGAACAGCAGATTGAATTTCTCAATCGTATTCGTTCCAGTGTAGAGAGTATCACTTCCCTGGTCAATGAGTTGCTTGATTTGAGCCGGCTGGAAGCAGGCTTTGACACGCGCCATGAGATTGTCCAACTTGAAAATATCCTGAAGTTTGCACTGGATACATTGGAAGGACAATTCAGATTAAACAATTTGTCATTGCAATCAGACATCGCAGAAGATTTGCCTGAGATGCGGGGAAATCCTATTCGTTTGCGGCAATTGCTGGACAACCTGTTGACGAATGCTGCGAAGTACGCGCCGCCAGGGACTGCCATACGCATATCTTTGCAAGCTGAGGACAATCTGATCATCTTTAGCGTTGCAGATGAAGGACCGGGTATTCCGCAGTCTGAACAGGGACGGATATTCGAGAAATTTTACCGCGCCAGCAATGTGCCGGAGCAGGTTGGCGGCTCGGGCCTGGGACTGGCAATCGTCAAATCGATTGTGGATTCTCATCAAGGGCGCATCTGGGTCGAATCTGTGGTGGGCAAAGGCTCGACATTCTTTGTTGTATTGCCGGCATATATTCCAGAGAAGTCGTCATAACACAAATATTACCTGAAATTTTATGCCAGGGATGTCGTGAATCTCTGGTATTGCCGTTAAATACGCCTCCGCCGGTGGAGAGCCGGCGGAGGCTTTCGCCAAAGGAGGAGACAGTGAGGAGCATCTTGGAGGTGTCTTGTTCCGTCTCCACTTCTATAATAGTGCACAAATCATATTGTGCATATCGTCAAATGTCATTTGTTATATGTGAGATTATTCACAAATAATATTTGCCAGGAACTCACGAATTAATGCAATTCCCCCGTTTACATCCCGATAAAACTTCACCTGTAGCACTGGATGCGGATTTCCGGTGATCATCTTCGAAACTGACAGGCCCTCTTGAGCCAGGCATAACACAGATTTACCTTGTTCCAGTGCGTACCCAATTTCATAGCCGACGCCATGTGAAGGGACGCTCACTTCCGCGATCAGCGCATCGCTGGCGCGAATCCAAGCTACGTCACGTTCGTAGACCTCTCGCGGGTCGATTACTTTCTCCAGCGCCATGACATCCGACCCAGCCAGATGCGCGGTTGGTACATCATGCCCATCTTCCAGTAAGATGCGGGTAAATTCTTGATAGGCAGATTCGGAGGCGCGACCTCCTGTGATAGAACAGGCAAAATAAATGTTCATTTACGAGGCAGCCGAGAAAGAATGGAATTATTGCGTGGGCGCGCTTTGACTATCTGGCTCTCGCGACCGCCTAGACGCATACTGTCTATTTCGGTGCTGAGAAGCAGCCAATCCTTCACAAGGATGACGATATGGGGCGTCTTATCCTTGAAGAAAAAGGGCGAAAGAAATAAGCGTAGCATCGCAGGTGATACGGGGTAGCCGTTCAGGTTGATCACGATGGCTGTCATCGAGGAAAGCGGCGCAATGATCTCACGCCGCCAGCTCGATAGGCTCTTAGGTGGAAACAATGCGCGCATTTCTGAGGTCGTTGAACCCCGGAACCGCCGGTAAGAAATATTGATGCGCAGAAAGGGTGTTACCAGGCGCAAGTAGGTGGGAAAAGCTTGTACATAGGCAGCTTTGCGGATGATGAGCAGGAAAAGTGTAAAAATGAATACAAGACCACCCAACCCCGCAATTGCAGTCACCAGATAGGGCTGGGCTTGTCCCTCCGGGATACGTGATACTCCCCAGGCGACAGCAAACAGGGCCAGCGACAGTGCGAATGTAGCTGGCCACCAGCGGTTGAGCATATGCGTATAAATGACAAGGGTATAGCGGCGTCCAGCTTTTGCCATGGAGCTAAATAACCTTCTCCTTCCCTAACCGGGTCATTTGCCCGCTTCGTTCGAACCTTCAGCCTGCTCGCTATTTAACTGGGCGCTTAGTCGCCCGATAGCCTGTTCCAGATGTTCGCCACGCAGGCTAAAGGTGATGTCACCACGCGTTTTTTCGATGATACTGCGAGCGATGTCCGTTTGTCGGCGCAGGCCATTGGTGATGGCATCCGGGTAATCTATAGTGACCAGTACAGAGTAGATTTCGTCCATGTAGCCGAGCAGTCGTTCCGCCTCTTCCGAATAGCCGTGCCGCAAGATGTCCAGGATGCGTCGTCGTAGTTCACCGACCACTTCTGCCAGGCCGTTGAGGTAGGTCGCATTAACGACACCCAGTTCATCGGGAGTCAGAAGCGGCTGGTTTTGGATCAGGGCGCAGGTGACGTTGGCTTCCACATATTCTTTGAGCGCATCCTGGGTGTATCCGGCAAAGAAAAGGTCAGGATGCTCCTGTAAATCAGTGGTAAGTGTCTCGGCAAGTTTATGCGCTTCTGCCAGATGTTCGTTCATTTCATCAACATCATCGCGGTGCACGGCGCGGATAGCCAGTGAGCAGGCGCGCGTCAACTGGCGGGCCTGGGCTAGCGCTTTATCCCGCGTGGCAGTGCGGATATCGAAGTTGTGGCGAATACTGTCAGCAATGTGTTCCAGTTTGTGCATTTTACTTCTTATCTTCTTTCGGAGGCTCTGGCGGTTGGTGTGGGCGGAAAAGGTTTTCAGCCAGCGAGGAGTTGACCGGCACATGGATCTCGCCAAAGGCGGCCTCATAGCGTGAGATGTTATCTGCCAGTGCGCGCAGGAGTAATTTGGCGCTCAACGGCGACATCAAAACCCGCGCATTGACCTTGGCAGTTTTCTCGCCGGGCAGCAGGTGGGCAAAATCTATGACAATGTCGGCGGGGGAATGGGCAATGCGCGCCAGGTTGGTGTAAACCGTTTCCAGACCTTCAGGGCTGTGCAGGGTTGGGCCAGGGGGAGGATTCGGAGGGTTGGTCATATTGTCTTTCTATCTTTCTGTCAGACAGGTCTTGCAGTTCCACTGAAATGGTAGAACCGCAAGACCTGCCTGACGGGGCGCACTAGAACGGTATATCGTCTTCAGGCGGCAGCATGTCCCCGGCATCCATTTGGGTGCCGCCACTGGCGCCTGAATCATACTCTCCACGTGATGACAAGAAGCGCACGGTGGCAGCCGTGACCTCGAAGGAGGCGCGCGGCGAGCCATCATTCCCCGTCCAGATGCGCGGGCCGCCGGTGCCTTGATCGGCCGTTAGGCGTCCTTCAACCAGCACCTTCATGCCCTTCTTGACATACTGGTTGCAAATCTCAGCCTGCTTGCCCCAGGCCGAGATGCGGAACCAAATGGTCTCTTTGACTTGTTCGCCGCTGGAAGCGGTGTACTGGCGATTGGTTGCCACCGAGAAGGAAGCAACGGCCTGGCCGGACGGGGTATAGCGCATTTCCGCATCGCGGCCAACATTTCCTGCAATAATAACAGTATGGTACATGGGGGGAAATCTCCTCTTAGTATATGTGAACGCCGCAGTCGCGACGTTTTTTGTTACCAATTCCATTTTACACTACTCGTGTCAAATTTGATACTTTTTGGTAAGAATTGTAATTCCCAGTTTGTCAGCGTATGCATAAAACGTATCACCAAAGAATTTTGGAGGAAAGCATGTCAAAATCAGCGTCCGAGTCCCCAACACGTTACCACCCTTTGCTGGTGGCCTTCCACTGGTTGGTCGCATTACTGGTCTTCGCAGCGCTGGCTGCCGGATTTTATCTAAAAGGTTTGCCCAATGAACCTACCAAGCTAATACTCTTGGGTATCCATATGACAATCGGTAGGTTGATCCTCTTCTTGATGATTGCTCGCCTGGTCACACGCTTTGTAACCAGGAAACCTGCTCCCGCGGATACGGGCAATCCACTGCTCAACAGGGCGGCAGGACTCGTGCACGCCCTGTTGTACATCGCTGTCATTGCGATGGCAATTGCAGGGATGGGCACGGCTGCGCAGGCCGGTTTGAACCAGCCCGGCGCCAGCCTGCCGGAGGACTTCTTTGCTTTCCCGGCGCGCTATGGGCATGGCTATACTGCCATTATCTTATTGGTGCTGATTGCCGGGCACGTGGGCGCCTGGGCCTTTCACCAGTTCATTAGGAAGGACAATCTGTTTTCCCGCATGTGGTTTGGGAAGAGATAGCGTAATCCCAATCCAAGAAGAAAGTAGCAAGGCGTCACTGTCTTGGTTAAGAATCCAAGCGGCCAAAACTGGCCGCTTTTTTCATGGAACTTTTTACACATTACCTGCGTCTCTAATGCAATTATTATTTATGCAATGGAGGTGCATGATGAAATCTTCAACTCAAATTACTCTTATCGTTTTAGCCTCGGTTGTTCTGGCGCTTGTGGCCTGCCTGCCCATCACGATGCTGGCTATGCCGTTGATGCAGACAAATCGAACCCCTACGCCTGATACCTTTGCCACCATCCAAGCCATAGTCACACAGACAGTAGCGGCCCAGACGCAATTTGCGCCTACACAGACGCCGTTACCGCCGACAACCATCCCGACCAGCACGCCGGTCCCGGCTACGAATACGCCGCTTCCGACCGTGACGACTGTCTCGTATTGTGATTGGGTCTCGTTTGTCAAAGACGTTACCATCCCGGATGGGACCGCCTTTGGCCCTGGTGAAACCTTCACCAAGACCTGGCGCTTGAAAAACCGCGGTACCTGCACGTGGACACCCGACTACATGCTGGTCTTCACCAGTGGTGAAGCGATGGGCGGCACGACCGCTGTGCGACTACCCGGTTACGTCTCTCCCGGACAGACGGTAGATGTCTCTGTGACCCTTACCGCGCCCGATCCATCTGGCAAGCACATCGGTTACTGGATGTTGCGCAACCCTTCCGGTGCCTTGTTCGGGTATGGCGATAAGGCCAACCAGGCTTTCTATGTGGAGATCAGAACAAAAAAGACCGATTTGCCGCATGGCACGGTTACCGGCGATATTTGCTACCCGAGCGAGTTCAATCCACCCATGACGCTGTACTTCGAGCTGGTCGGAACAAGCCAGATCATACAGTTCTCAATCCCGGAGAACCAGATGAGCTACAGCGTCCTGGTTCCAAACGGCACCTATTACGCCTATGCTTGGGCGCCGGGTTACAACCTGGAAGGTGCGTATGTCAACAGCGATGGCACATTGAGACCCTTCGTGGTTCAGGGCGGCCAGACAACCTCCGGTATCAGAATCTGTGATTGGGGGCCTGACCATCACAGCCGAGCACAGTAGAGATGATAAAGAAGAGACGACCTACTCGGTCGTCTCTTCTTTATAATTCAAGAGTAGTGAGTGGAATTTCCATCTCTTGCAGCGTCAACCCGCCATGGTGACCGTAGAAGCGTTGCTCGAACCTGTCCTTTTCATACCACCAGACTGACTCGTAGCGATGGGGCAGGATCACCAGATCCCCCACGCGCGCCCGAAATTGCGCGGAAACCTCCGGGCCGAAATAGCCATTCTCCATTAACCATGTGGCCTTAACCACTTCCGCTTTTCCTGCCAGCCGGGATGACAGAAATTCCTGCGCTTCCTCCAACATCGCATCTTTGATATACAGGAACATATCCCGCGCCGATCCTGCCGGGACGAGCAAGTCCCCGGCTTTGTTTGCTTTGAGAAAGCGTTCGATTCCCTTGAAACGGTTCTCTTTATTGAGAAAGATGGTTGTCCTGGGATCGACCTCGGATGCACCATGGTCGGCGGTCAGTAGGAACAGGATTTTCTTTTTGCCAGTGAATACACGTGCGAAGAAATATTCCATGACGAGCAAAAAAGCCTCGATCTCGGCTTCGGTCTGCGTGGCGGTCGGGCCGTACTCGTGGCAGATGCTATCGATTTTGTCAAAGTAGAAATGGACGTATGTTGGCTTTGCCCCTGTTTCCAGCAATTTTCCAAGATTGACCAATGCTTCGGCCAGAGTCTTGAATGAATTCAATTTCGCGCCCTTCATCACGACATTCGAGTACGTCGACGGTGTGTAATCGCGCAGGCCAAAGACATGTGAGTCCACACCCAGCATGCCTAATTCCTGGTACAGCGTCTGCCTGGGGTACAGGTTGCGTGCTTTGATCTTGCCTTTAAGCGTGTCACGCTCATCGTCCCCGGCGAAGGAAAACAGCAGCGGCGCGATAATCCGGTCCAATTGTGGCTCATAGTAGAACCACTCGTACACGCCACTTTGTCCTACAGGCAACCCAGTGTGGACGGTCGTGAGGTGCGCCGCCGTGGTAGAGGGGAATTGGGCAGTCAGCTTTTCCACTCTCCCATTCTTTGTCAGCCGTTTCAGAAAAGGCATGTCCTGGAATTTCTCGAAAAAGCGCCAGCCGAAACCATCTATCAAGAACAACACCACTGCATCGTATTGGTCTGAAGCGCAATGCTCACGGATGCGGGCCGGGATGCTGGCAAATCCGCCCGAGTCATAACGTGGTCTGATGAAATGATTGTTCATCAACAAATACCGTTTATCTTTGTTCATCTGTGGTCATTAATCTCGCCGCTTTTCTCCCAATTTCCACAGCGAAGTTCGTGCCTCTGTCCCAGGGGTAGACCTGGCTCATCGAAGCGAAGTACAGCCCTCCCACCGGCGTCTGAATGGCCGGGATGTTCTGCGAATGATTCACCAATGGCACGGGCTGGGCGTAATTCGTTTTGAAAACCCAGACCTTTTTTGCCCAGTCCAATTCGAACTTCGGATTGATGCGCTTGAAGGCCAGGGCGAAGCGTTCCAGTAGTTCGTCATCGCTCAACGAGAAGTACTCGTGTCCCGGCTCCAGGTAATCCCCGGCATAAAGGATGTGGTCGCCGCCAAAATGTTCCGGCGAGACGAAATTTGTGTGCTCCACCAGCGCCAAAAACGGGAAACCGTTGTCTTTCGGCAGGTTGAACCAGTAGTAACCCTGCTCCGAAAGCTGGCGCTTGAGCGACAGGACCATCACCACCGCACCCATTGACTTGAGTTCCAGAAGCCCTTTCAAATAAGACTGGGGCAACTCAGGACACAGTTTCGCCATCAGGCTGGGAGAGGTGGTGACCAGCACTTTGTCGAAGGACTCCGTTCCGGCCTCGCTTCGTACCGCCAACCCATCTTGCCCCCGTTTAATAGACTCCACCCTCGCCCTCAATCTAATCTCCACTCTCTGATCCCTAAGTATCTCCGCGAAGCGGTCCGCAAAGGCCTGGAATCCGCCTTTAAACGTGCCCAGTTTCGTGGTCCGGGCTTTGAGGCGCGCCCACATCCAGGCCATGTTGACGTCTTTATAGTGTGGTCCGAATTTGCCGATCACCAGCGGCTGCCACATCTGCTCGTAGACTTTCGCCCCGGCCCATTTGCGCATCCACTCTTCCACGGTGAATCTTTCGAACGGCTTCCAGTTGTTCGTCAGGCGCAAATATAAACCAACCAGACCAAACCTGATTTTGTTCAACCCAAACCCAAGCCCCGGGAACAGAAGCGCCTTCAGGATCGAGTCGAAGGGATACCATTTGCCATTGTGCAGCAGTACGGTGTATGGGCGCGGGAAGATCACCCCGTCGCTCAGGTCAAGCTCCTCGATCAGGCCGAGCATGTGTTTGTCGCTGGCAAACCAGTGGTGATAGAACTTCTCGACCGACCAGTCCCAGCCCGGTTCCTTGAAGCCGCTTGCCAACCCACCGACAAAATCAGCGGATTCGAAAATGGTTATGTCGTGCCCGGCTTTGCGCAGATCGTAGGCGGCTGCCATGCCGCCAAAGCCCGCGCCGATAATTGCAACTTTCATGTATTCTCCGATGAGGGTGAGGTGGTCACCCTGCTGTTATTTTTTTCGTTTTTCCAATATCATAGCTAGATGTTTGAGCTTGCCCCAATCCTGTCGGACGACGTAGATCATTGCCAGAGTCCGTAGCCAGCGCAGTTCACAAGCTGGATTGGCTGCCAGACGCTCAAAGACCTCCACGGCTCGATCATCCGCGCGCCTGTTCCTGACATATTCTTCGGCCAGTTGTTTCAAATAAATTTCGTTTTTCTGGCGAAGTTGTTTTTCCTGTGCGATGGTTTGACGGGCTTGTTCAACTCGTGCGCTTACCTGCACCACAGCTTGTTCCAGTTCATCCACAGTAAAAGGTTTGAACAGGTAATCTCGAATTCCCAGGGACATGGCTTCGCGCAGAATTGTAGACTCTTTTTCTGCAGATATGATGATGCAACCAGTGTCGGGATGTACCCGGGCAATTTGCTTGAAGGCGGTCAAACCATCCATTTCTGGCATGTTGATGTCAAGCACAACAATATCCGGGTGGTGTTCTCTTGCCATGTTGACAGCCTGCAGACCGTTGCTGGCTATGGCAACCACTTCAACGTCCGAGATCACAGATAACATTAAGCGAGTGCTGCGGCGTGTTTCCTGAACGTCATCGGCAATGAGCACCCTCAATTTCCTGGTTGGGGAACTCTCAGCTTGCGTCATTTATACCTGCGCCTTCTGAACCAATTGCTCCTTATCCGATAAAAAGTCGTTAGCTCTACTTCTGACTCAAAATTCGACCTGTTTCATCAAGTATAACCCAGCCCGCTTTGATTTAAATTGATTCCGTTTTAGTCCGTAGAGTATCGCTCCACTTAATTCCCTCACGCGCTAGGTAATATGCGCCCAAAAGTGTGATTGGCAGCCAGAGTGCCACGTGCAGGACCAACGTATACCCGGCGGCAGTGGCCTGGTCCACACCATAGGCGGTCAACACAGCGATACCGGGCGCGTCGAACGTGCCGATGTACCCCGGCGCGGACGGGATGGTAGTCGCCAGGTTGACGATGCCGTTCATCAGCATCAGTGCAAAAAAGCTGACTTCGAACGGGAAGGCGTGCATCACGAACCAGTATTTGCCCGTCTCCAGCAACCAGATGATGACCGAAGTAAAGAACACCATCAAAACGTTAAAAGGGGAGCGCAACGAAGCCAGCCCGTCCAGGAACTTGTGCATAATGCCGCTGACTTTCTCCCGCAGGCGCTCCGGCAGGAAACGGTCGATGAACCAACCCCCGGCCCGCGCCGTCACCTGTGGGAACATGGCTGCCAGCAAAAAAACCGCCAGCGCGCCCAGGAACACTCCCGTGCCAATCACTGCCACCTGCTGGATGTTGCCCACAAACCCGGAAGCGCTGGTCAGCTTAGCCAGTTCGGGCAGGTTGACAAATACGAAGGCCAGCATTACCACGCCATCGAAGATGCGCTCCACGATGATAGTCGCCAGAGAGGCCGAAACCGGCACCCCCTCCCTGCGTTTCAAGATGACTGCGCGCAACACTTCTCCGGCGCGTGCAGGATAAATGTTGTTGCCCATGTACCCGATTGTCGTGATGGGAAACATTGTTTTTGTGGGAATTTTTTTGATCGGCCCAAGCAGGTAATGCCAGCGCCAGGCGCGCACCCATACGCCCACAAAGTAGACCGCCACGCCCGGTAACAGCCAGATGTAGTTGGCTTGCCTGACTGATTCCCAAAACTCTTCCAGGCGCAGCCCACGTAAGGCCAACCAAATAAAAAGAATGCTGATCAGCCCCCCGAGCCAGAGTTGCCATTTTTTCATTGCGTGAGATTGTACCATCCGAATGGAAGCCGGCAAATTACCAAAACCTGACAGGTTTATAATACTGCCATGGCTCTTGAATCGAACGGCCTCGCCCCCGAATTCACCCTGCCAGACCTGGGTGGACGCATTCATATGTTGAGCGATTACCGCGGTCAGATTGTGATCGTCAACTTCTGGTCGGCGGAATGTCCACACTCGGAGCGCTTCGATGCGGGCATCACAGCCTGTCTCGACCAATGGGGCGCGGACGTGGCCCTGCTCTCCGTCGCTTCGAATGCCAACGAAGTGGAGGAAATGTTGGCGGCGGCAGCCCGTAAGCGTAAGATCCCGGTCGTTTTAAGGGATGCAGACGGATCGGTCGCGGATCGATACGAGGCGCAGACGACGCCACATGCCTTCCTCATCGACCGTCGGGGAATCCTGCGTTATCGAGGCGCGGTAGACGATGTCTCATTGCGGCAGCGCGCCCCCACTCGTTTCTATGTACAGGAAGCCGTCGAAGCCTTGCTGGCCGACCAATTACCGGAAATCAACGAAGTCAAGCCGTTCGGCTGTACTATCGTGCGCTATGCCTGATTCATGCTAGAATAAATCGAAATGGATGCTACCAAACGCGCAATATTTTTAAGGAAAATCCATCTTTTCCACGACTTGACTGACGACCAATTGTTGCAGATCGGGGAGAGATTTACTGAGGAATCCTACGATACAGGTGAGATAATCCTTGAGCAAGGTGCACAGGCCGATAGCTTTTATCTCATTTATAGTGGCAGTGTACGGGTGCATCGTCGCCGTGAGGGGCGCGAACAAGAACTGGCAGTGCTGGTGAGTGACGATTACTTTGGCGAGATGGAAATTCTCAGTCATCGTGGAGCCCGTAGCGCGAGTGTCTCTGCCTTAGTATCCACTCTGGCTTTGCGAATATCAAGCAACGATCTTGCCGAAATACTAAAAACCTATCCCAACATAAAACCCAATATTGAAATTGCCATTGCAAGCCGCAAGTTGGCACGCACCGTGCGTTTTAAGTGGCTGCGCAAGGATGAAGTAGTCTATTTTTTAGCGCGGAAGCATTCGTTTTTCCTGTTGCAGGTTTTGATTGCGCCGGTCACGGCTTTGCTGCTTCCCGCCTTCTTATTCCTCTGGGGCGGCCTCTCCGGATCGACTGCAGCCATTTCATTTGGTGCCGTTGCTTTGGTGCTGATCTTGGGCTGGATCGCCTGGAGCATCATTGACTGGGGCAACGACTATTACATCGTCACCAACCAGCGTGTGGTCTGGCTGGAAAAGGTGATCGGATTATATGACAGCCGCAGTGAAGCGCCTCTGACACAGATCCTGTCTGTTAGCGTGGAAGCCGACCTTGTCGGGCGGGCACTTGGTTACGGGGATGTGCTCGTGCGCACGTTTGTAGGGGCAATCCCGTTCCGGCGTGTGCTTCACCCTTATCAAGCGGCGCATATGGTGGAAGAATACTGGCATCGCGCGCAACAAGTCTCTGAACAGGCCGAGAAAGAGGCTTTTAAGGATGCGTTGCGCCAACGTTTGGGTTTGTTAAAACCACCGGATGGGAAGATGGAAGCGCCGAAGGAAGAGAAGAAAATTGTCTTTCCACGCTTGTATAAGCCAAATTTCTTCAAACTATTATTCGCAAACCTGTTCAAAATGCGATTGGA
Organism: Anaerolineales bacterium; assembly: GCA_016928525.1. The sequence goes on from JAFGKO010000230.1 coordinate 22,485, forward strand.
AGAAGGCGCCATCATCACCTATCACAAGCACTGGTTCGTGCTCGCTCGCCAGGTTTTCCTCCCGTCAATGATTTTGCTGGGATTGCTGGGTTTGCTGGTTGTACGGTTATACACTCTCGCGTCCAATCCCGATCTGGCCCTGATCCAGACCCTGCCTGATGGTAGCCGTGCTGCGGATACAATAGCGGTATCGCTGCCGTTGTTGATGATCCTGGTGTTTGGCTGGTGGGTCTACCAGTATGTTGATTGGATGAACGACATCTTCCGCGTGACAAACGAACAGATTCTTGACATTGATCGCAAGCCCTTTGGCACCGAGGAACGCCGCGCCGCGCCCCTGGACAACATCCTGGGAACTCATTATGAGCGTATAGGATTCCTTGGATATATATTGAATTTTGGAACAGTGTATATCGATGTCGGCAGCACACAATTTACTTTTCAGGATGTGCTGGATCCGGCTGGCGTGCAATCGGATATAGACCACCGGCGCTTGTCGCGTATCGCTGCTAGGAAGGAAACCGAGCAGACAACAGAACGGAACCGCATGGCGGATTGGATAGCGTCCTATCATCAAAATGTGGAAGATTTGCGCCGTGAACAAGAACTCAGAGACGCAAAATCAAAAACCGATTAAAATCAGGCTCGAAACGCATCTTTTCAATAAATCGGGGTGTGGGTATACCCACTTTTCCCCCACTTTTTGAGAGGATACTTCGAAACAAACATTAGAGGCATGAAATGGCACTACGAACTATCGTAACCTTACCCGAACCGGTCCTGCGTCGCAAAGCCCGGCCGGTTACCAAATTTGACGAAACGTTACAGACCTTGATCGACGACATGATCGACACCATGCGTGATGCGCCCGGCGTGGGCCTGGCTGCGCCGCAAGTGGGTGTATCTGAGCGCGTGATCGTGGTGGAATATGCCGAACCAGAGGAAGTGGAAGAAGGCGAGGAGCCCAAAGAAGTCGAGCCGAAGCTGTACGTAATGGTCAACCCTGAAATTGTGAAAGTTTCGCCGGAAACTGAGGTAGGCGTCGAAGGTTGCCTTTCCATCCCAATGCTGGTCGGCGAGGTGGAGCGGGCGCAAGAAATCCGCATTAAGGGTTTAAATCGTCGTGGACAACCGATGAAACTCAAAGTCGATGGTTGGCTGGCGCGCATCTTCCAGCATGAGATCGACCATATCAATGGCGTTGTCTTTACTGACAGAGCTACGCAAGTCTGGCAGCCGGAGGAGCCGGTGGAGGATACGGTTTGACCCTCCCCGCTTAGATGTGGCGGAAGTGCAACTGCTGGCTTATCGAACAAGGATGTACCTCAAACATCTCTCCCTGACCAATTTCCGCAATTTCGCCCGCCTGGACCTGGATGTGCCCCGGCGGGTTGTTGTGTTGGTGGGCAGTAACGCTCAGGGCAAGACCAGCCTGCTGGAAGCAGTCTATTTCATGGCAGCATTTACCTCTTTCCAGACGCATGCGGACAGGCAACTGGTCAACTTCATTGCGGCGCGTGAAGCGCGCAAGCAGGTTATGGTCGGGCGGCTGGTGGCGGATTTCCAGCGCGGCAAGTCGGATCATCGTCTGGAGGCGCGCCTGATCCTGGAGCCGACTGGCGTCAATGGTGTACGCCTGCGCAAGGAAGTGTTGTTGGATGGGGTCAAACGCTCGTTGAGTGATGTCATCGGGCAATTCAATGCGGTCGTTTTTGTGCCGCAGATGTCGCAGATTTTGGAAGGTGGACCGGATGAGCGCCGTCGTTATCTGAACCTGGCGCTGGCGCAGACAATTCCATCCTATATGCGCGCCTTGAGCGAATACAATCAGGCGCTCAGTCAGCGCAATGCGCTGCTCAAGGCACTGAATGAAAATGGGAGAAACAGCGAGCAGCTTAGTGCCTGGGATGAAGCATTGGCCCGTCTGGGAGCGCAGATCATCCTGTGGCGCATCCAGGCCTTGCAGGAGATCGAGCGTCTGGCGGCGCGCGTCCACCACGAATTGACACGCAGCAAGGAAGTGTTGCGCTTGAGTTACGAGCCGGCCTTTGACCCGCTCCCGCAGCCGGAGGGTCAACTGGGGCTGAAAATGGATACGCCGGTCGATCGTTCCGGGTTGGAATTGGAAGAAATCCGGGCAGGATTTGTTGAGAAACTGGCACGGTTGCGCAGGGAGGAAATCGCGCGTGGCATGACTACCATTGGCCCGCATCGCGACGAATTGCGCTTTCTGGCAAACGGGATTGACCTGGGGGACTACGGCTCACGCGGACAGATCCGCACGGCGCTCCTGGCGTTGAAGATGGCCGAAGTAAACTGGATGAAGGAGCGTACGGGCGAGTGGCCGGTCATCCTGTTGGACGAAGTGATGGCCGAACTTGACCTCGAACGTCGCGCCGATTTGCTGGCGTATCTCGGACAGCGTGAACAGGTGTTGTTTACGACCACGGATTTGAATTTATTTGCACCAGGCTTTGTGCAGAACGCTGAAGTATGGGATGTTCATGGCGGGACCGTGACCCCGAGACGGGATGGTTGATGGCGATTATTCGAGGTTTTTGGGTTGAATGGCTATTGATGGCGGGAGTCTTTGCGCTCCTGATTATTATCCTGCGGGCTCGTATGCGCATACGCGCGCAGGCGAGAGATAAAGCTAAAAGAGCCCCCTTGAATTTTTGGGGATGGGTACTGTATGCCTTGCGCTTGCTCGGCTTTGGGCTGGCAGCGTTTTTGCTGGTCAGCCTGGCGATCATGGTGTACCGCAACTGGATTGGATTACAAGCCGAGACAGCCCCGGCTCCCAGCCAGGTGGAAATTCCAGCGGATTTACCCTTTGCCGTGGAAGAGGTGAGTTTTCAGAGCGAAGATGGCTTACGGATTGCTGGTTGGTATGTGCCGCCTGAGAACGGCGCGTTGGTCATTTTGTTGCATGGCTATGGCGGTAACCGCAAAACTATGCTCTGGCACGCAAAACAATTGACAAAGGCCGGCTATGGCGTATTGATGTATGATGAGCGCGCTTCCGGCGAGAGCGAAGGGACGTACCGCTCGTATGGCTGGGAAGACCCGCGGGACGTAGGTGGTGCGCTGGACTTCCTGAGTGAAAAAACAGAAGTTGATCCAGGCAAAATCGGCATCGCGGGTTGTTCCATCGGTGGACAGATCGCTTTACAGGGCGCGGCGTATTACCCGCAGATTGGAGCCGTCTGGGCGGATGGGGCCTCCTCGGTCCGTGCCCGAGATATTCATAAACCAACCAACCCAATTTTTGGCCTGATCGTCGTTGCCAATTACATGTTGGATTGGATGTACGAGGTCAAGCTGGGTATCGAGGCACCCGCCCCCATGATCGAGATCATTGGTGACATTGCGCCGCGTCCGATCATGCTGGTGGGGAGCGGGATTCCCCATCCGTTTGTCGGCAGCGAGGAAGACCATTTGAAGGTTTATGCACAGTATGCTGGGGAGAACGCTGAACTGTGGGTGCTCCCGGACGCCGGTCACTGTGGCGGGCCGCGCGCCAGGCCGGAAGAATATGCGTATCGGATGGTAGAATTCTTTGATACAGCCTTTGATCTTCGAAGGAAGTAAAGATGTCAGTCGAAAAGCCACAGGAAGTGGAAACCGATGTATTTGAGTCTAAAATTGATTGTGAGTGGATGCCAGATGAAAGGAACTGATTGGTGAATAACTTCCAACGCTTGTTCGGCAAAGTCGTTCGGTTCATTATCAGAGAGATACTTACTACGCTAATCCCTGCTCTTATTCTGGCGTTCCTCCTCACGCATTTTGTTGGAGAGAGAGTGGTTGTTTACAGCCAGAGCATGGAACCGAATTTGCACGAAGAGCAGCAAATCATCGTCGAAAAGGTGAGTTGTTATTTCCAGGTACCTGAACGCGGCGATATTGTGATTGTAGATTTAATTGGCGAGGAAATCCCTTTGATCAAACGGGTGATTGGTTTGCCTGAAGAAGTATTGGAAATCAAAAACAATCAGGTTTTCATCAACGGTCAGGGGTTGATCGAGCCCTACTTGGCCGAAGCGACCCAAAGGGATTTTGGCCCGGTTTACATACCTGCAGAGCACGTGTTCGTGATGGGCGATAACCGTAACAATTCCCGCGATTCACGCATGATCGGGCCGGTGCCGCTGGAATGGATCAAGGCCAAAGCCTGGATTTCTGTCTGGCCGGTGGAGGATATCCGAATCTTTGACACTGGACAAAAGCCCTGAGGAGTTGACTATGTCTGTTAAGCACACACACGATGTCGAAGCTAAAAACGTTGCTGCGGGGAAGGACACCACCATCCAGGTGTTGATCTCCTCGCAGGAAGGGCCGAATTTTGCCCTGCGCAAGTTCTCGATGAAACCCGGCGGCGGCATGCCCCTGCACACCAACACCGTCGAGCACGAGCAGTACGTGCTTGGAGGGCGAGCCAGGATCGGGATTGGCGAGCAGGTTTACGAGGTCCAGCCGGGAGATGCGGTGTTCATCCCCGAAGGAATCCCCCATTTTTACGAGAACATCGGCGACGAGCCGTTCGAGTTCTTATGCATCATCCCCAATAAGGAAGACGTGATCACGATCCTGGATGAATTTTCTTGTTAAATGACCCTTGCGAAGGCTTGTCCTGAGGGCAAAGCCCGAAGGATCAAACCTTCGCAAGGATTTTACATTACAATGGCTTCTTCGTTGGGATCCCGGGCTTGCGCGGGTATCCCGGTGGCGTAGCCGCAACCTTATCCACCAGCACGAGATGACGCTCATCGACCACGCCCGGCAGCGTGACGGGGATTAACTGCCGCACCTCACCGCCCAACAGTTTGATCGCGTTTTCTGCAGAGTGAACTTCTGCCGGACCGCTTTCCCCCTTTTGTGCTAACATCCTCCCACCGACTTGAACCAGCGGGAGCAAATATTCCGAGAGCACGCGCATATTGGCGACCGCGCGGGCAACGCCCCAGTCGTATCGTTCGCGATGTTCTCGCATCTGTCCCAGGTCTTCGGCGCGCGCGTTGATAACGTCCACGCCCTCCAGCCCCAGCAACCGGACGATGTGCTGGCAGAACATGGCCTTTTTGCCGACCGATTCGACTAGCGTTACTTTGGTATTGGGATAAATGATTTTCAGGGGGATGCCGGGAAAGCCTGCGCCGGTGCCGACGTCGATCAAATTGGCAGGCGGATTGGCCTTCCAGGCCAGCACACAGGAAAAGGAATCCAGGAAATGCTTGGTACGGATGCCGGCCACATCGCGGATGGCGGTCAGGTTGAATTTCTGGTTCCACTCGATCAGTTCACGTTCGTAGGTGGTCAATGCGATCACCTGCCGCCCGGTCAAATGGACGTTGAAGAGCGCCTGCGCATCCTGGACGAGTTTTTCCATTGGGGGAAATTATACCTCTCTCCACACATCCCCTTATTTTCTGCACAAATTCTGCACATTTGTCTAGTATTCTACGGGGAGTATGAAAAGGCAATGTTTTTGATTAGGAAAATACAATGTCACTGAAAACCTCTAAAGTATATTTTGGATTTCTGATTGTCGTGATAGCTCTTTTCGTCCAGGCTTGTGGAGTTCCTCAAAGGCCCATGCCGGTTTCCTCGAAGCAATCCATGCCGTCATCGGTGGAATTGCCAGCGTCGGCTACGCCCACGATGGATGTTCAGAATGGCTCTCCAATGGCTACTGCGACACCAACCCCAACAGCTAGTATCACCCCGACCTCGATATTACCTGTTGTCACAGTTACTGCCATGAACGGAAATGTGGCCATTCGAACCGGACCAGATATAGTTTTTGACGCGGTGGCAGCGTTGAACGAAGGGGAAACAGTGACTGCCCTGGCTCGCAGTATTTTAGACGGCTGGCTTCAGGTCCCCATCCCCTCTCAGCCGGGGAACACGGGCTGGATTTCTACGAAAACGAGCTATTCCGTAGTAAGCGGCAATGTGCTTGACCTGCCGCGGATCGATATCGTCGAGTGGCCTACAGGGTCGTATCTGATCAACTGCACCACCCATCGAATACTTGTGCAACCGGGAGATAAAACGCTTCAGCCGATAAAAGACTCTCCGGGGAATCGCGTTTGGTTTTCACCGGGTGTCTACAAAGTTTACGACATGGATGTTGAGGAACAACCGGAGATAACGACAATTAAATTGAGTTCACATGTTGAAGTTCAGATTGTCACCGACGGCAATCGACAGCGATCGGAATGCCCTTACCCCGACGATTTGCTAGGGAAGTAAAAAATTCATCGTGAAAAGAGAGTAAACATGAAGAAGATAAGCTTATCCTTTCTAGTACCTGTATTGCTTTTGAGCGCATGTATGCCGCCTGCAACGGATCAATCATTGAGCGGGTCGGTAACTGAGATTCCCACTGCCATAGTGACAGCCACGCAGCGACCGCCAACGCGTACTCCAGCACCTACTGCAACGGAAACATTGACGCCTACCCCTGATTTAAGTCTAGTTGGACTGCCAGTCGAAAAAGAATGGGAACGGATATTCGATTTTGTTGACCAGATGTGTAACGCAGAGTGGTTCACCCGCGGTGAAAAATTGGCCTGTCCGGGGAATGAAACGCAGAAGGATCTGGGTTACGTTATGAGTCTAGATGGAGAGGACCAGGGGCTTCCGTCTAATATGAACATCATGCTTACGTACCCGCCCCAACTCAATTTTGGGACGACCTCCAGCAAATATCCCTCTTTTACGGTACAGAAAGGAGATCGATTCCGGGCCGTGCTTACCTGCCGTGAGCATTCATTTTGTGATGTTCAATTTGATCTTGGTTACTACAATGAGGAAGGTGGACATACGGGTCTAAAGAGCTGGCGATATATCTTTGCAGATTCTTCCATAGTGATCGATTATCCGCTTGACTCTATTGCCGGAGAAACGGTCCAGTTTGGCCTGTCTGTTCTCGTCAAGGGAAATCGGTCCGATGCTTATGCGGTCTGGATTGCCCCGCACATCTATCGTCCCGCTCCGTAGATGATGACATCCATAATTACCCTCTTCATCTGCACAAAATTTGCATATCTATCTACTATCCTATAACGAATGCAATAAGGAGATATATAAAATGAAATCGGTTTGGAACTTCTTGAAAAATAAAAGGGGTAGAAACTGGGGGATCGTAGTTATTGTCTTGCTAATAACTGTGGTGCTGGTGCCACGCATCTTGCCTGGGTCCAATCTTGCAATGGCGCAAACTACGGAAGCCAAGGTTGTATCTCTGAATGTCGCTGAGACCGTGGACACATCTGGCAGCCTGCAGGCGCAGCCCTTTGCCAGCCTGGAGTGGAAAACTGACGGCGTAGTGGAAGCTGTGAACGTTAAAACTGGGGATATGGTTAAGTCAGGAGATATCCTGCTGTCTTTACAAACGTCCAGCACTTCGTCAAACATCATCTCGGCGCAAGTAGATCTGGTGCAAGCCCAAAAGGATTTGGAAGAGTTATTGAATTCCGACACGGACCGCGCCCAGGCTGCCATCGATTTGCAGGATGCGAAAGAAGCCTACGAGAAGGCCTATAACTGGCGCGTTGAATTGAATAAGAAAATCTGGATAACGGATTATAAATACAGGTATATCCGCGGGCAACAAGTTTTAGTACCACACACATACAGAAACTATGCAGCTCCTGAAACGATTGCAAAGGCTGATCGCGACCTGGCTTTGAAAAAGGGTGAACTGGAAGATGCTCAACGTGCCTATGATCGCCTGGAAAATGGACCCAATGCACAGGATGTGGCCGCGGCGCAGGCCAAGGTGGATGCGGCCCAGGCTACTGTGAATTCCTTGAGCATTATCGCCCCATTCGACGGTGAAGTGCTCTCCGTGAGCGATTATGTCGGCGATACGGTCTCTACTGGTGACCTGTCTGTCAATCTGGCGGATGTGAACCATTTGTATGTGGAAGCAAAGGTGGACGAGTCGGATATTGCAAAAATCAAGGTGGGGAACCCGATCGGGGCCACACTGGATGCGGTTCCAGGATTGACGCTCACTGGCGTGGTGTCCGTGATCAATCCTGTAGGTGAAATAGATTCAGGCTTGGTCAAATATAAAGTCCGGATCGATCTTGACAAGATGGAAGATAGCTCTTTTATCCCATTGGGGACGACTGTGAACGTGACGATCCAGGTGAAGGAGACATCAAAATCACTGGCGGTTCCAATCACAGCAATCCAAAATGACAACCAGGGTGAATATGTTCGGATTATCAAGGAAGATGGCTCCACTGTGCGTGTGAACGTTGTGAGCGGTAATATCGTTGGGGACCTTGTGACCGTGACAGGCGATCTTAAGGAAGGCGACCGCGTATCTACACAAAGTATTGAAAACCAGATGCCTGGTGGCGGCAGTCCCTTTGGAGGCTAAGCGATGATCCAGATAGAAGAATTGACCAAGATTTATCAGATGGGTGAAACCGAAGTGCGCGCATTGAATGGTACTACCTTCACCATCGGGAAGGGCGAACTAGTCGCCATTATGGGACCCTCAGGCTCAGGAAAAAGCACCTTGATGTCAATTATTGGTTGCCTGGATGTCGCGACCAGTGGCAAATATATGTTGGATGGCATATCGGTTGAAAATATGAATGAGACAGAACTTGCAGAAGTCCGCGGTCGAAGGGTCGGATTTGTATTCCAACAGTTTAACCTGCTGGCGCGGACAAGCGCCCTGGAGAATGTCATGCTGCCACTAACCTATGCAGGCGTAAACGGGAGGAAACGCAAGGAACGCGCAAGAAAAGCGCTCGAACGAGTTGGCCTTGCTGACCGGGTAGATCACGTGCCCAACGAGCTCTCCGGCGGGCAACAACAGCGTGTGGCGATCGCGCGTGCGCTTGTCAATGAACCGGCCATTCTTCTCGCGGATGAACCGACGGGCGCATTGGATAGCAATACCGGCGTGGAGATTATGGACTTGTTCCAGGGTCTGCATAAGGAAAATGGACAAACCGTAATCCTGGTAACGCACGATCCTTTTATCGCGCGCCATACCAATCGCATTATCAAGCTCTCAGATGGACGAGTCGTGTCTGATGAAGTGAACCCCGATCCTATCAAACCGGGCACACACCGCGATGATGAGTAAAGGATAGATATATGTTACTTTCGGAAAACTTCAAGATTGCTTTGCGGGCCTTGCTCGCAAACAAAATGCGGTCTGCTCTTACGGTACTGGGCATTGTAATTGGTGTGGCAACGGTCGTTGCATTACTGGCACTTGGCAACGGAGCCACATCCAGCATCACCAGCGAACTTGAAAGCAGTGGAACCAATTTGCTGACGGTCACGGCAGGCCGCTCTGCATTCGGCCTCGAAGTGGGCCAGCAGGCTTATCTTTACTATTCGGATTACGAATTGCTGCAACGCGTGCTGGTAGATAATGTCACTTCAATCATGCCGACTTATCAGTCATCATACACTTTGAAGTATGGCAACGAAAGCTTTTCCGCTTCTGTGATGGGAGTAATGGATGGATACCAGGAGGTGCGCTCACTAACGGTGGCACAAGGCCGTTTTATTTCCAGCGGTGATGATAAATCTGAGTCTTTGGTGGCTATCCTGGGCTCGCAGACTGCCGAGGACTTGTTTGGTGGTGTATCCCCTATTGACAAGATGATTTCGATCAACGGCGTCAAATTCAAGGTGATTGGTGTGCTCGAATCGAAAGGTTCTGGGATGGGCTCTGCAGATGACTCTGTTCTCATCCCGCTGCAAACAGGCTACTCCAAGCTGTTCGGGTCCACTGCCATGCACAACAGCAAAAGGACCGTCAATAGCATTTATGTTTCAGTGGCAAACACCGAGGAGATGAGTACTGTTTCTGCCCAGATCGAATTTGTGCTGCGTCGTTCACATGAATTGAGTGCTTCTGACGAATCGGATTTTAATATCATGAACCAAACTGATTTGCTGGACACCTTAAGCTCTGTGACCCAAACCCTGACGATATTCCTGGGTGCCATTGCGGGAATTTCCCTGCTCGTTGGTGGGATCGGTATCATGAACATTATGCTGGTCTCCGTCACAGAACGAACCAAGGAAATCGGCCTGCGAAAAGCCGTGGGCGCTACTCGCAACCAGATCTTGTCCCAATTCTTGATCGAGACCATGACCCTTAGCATCTTGGGCGGTATCATCGGCATCCTGTTTGGGGTAGCCATTGCCCTCTTGTTTACCGCGACAGGGCTGATCACCTCCTCCATATCAGTTGGTTCCATTGTCCTGGCATTTACCTTTGCAATGGGTATTGGCGTATTTTTTGGCCTGTATCCTGCCTACCGTGCCGCTCAACTGAGTCCGATGGAAGCGTTGCGGTATGAATGAAATCATCACAGATGAACATTGATAAAACGGATTTTTTCATCCTTCCTCATTGTTTATCTGCGCTCATCTGTGGTTAAATACTATTTACCATGCCCAAGAAGATTCTACTCGTTGATGATGAACCTGAGATTCTCGAAATCTGCCGCGATTACCTCAAAGCCGCGAGCTATGAGGTCGTCACGGCCAAAGATGGCGTGCAGGGACTTTCCATTTTCCGTCGCGAAAGACCTGATTTGATCGTGCTCGACCTGATGATGCCCGAAATGGACGGTCTTGACCTATGCCGTGCCATTCGCCGCGAGAGCAACGTGCCCATCATCATGCTCACTGCACGCGTCGAAGAGACCGACAAGCTTATCGGCCTCGAGCTCGGTGCGGACGATTACATGACCAAACCATTTAGTCCGCGCGAACTGGTGGCGCGTGTCAAAGTCGTGCTGCGGCGCGTTAGCGGTGACGCGATGGCGGAGGTCATTCGGGCGGGAGATGTTTTTTTGGACCGCGCCCACTATCAGGTTCAGGTGAAGCAGCGAGCCGTGCAACTCACGCCTACTGAATTTGAGGTCATGGCCACCTTGATGAGTCAGCCCGGCCGCATTTTTTCGCGCTCACAACTTCTCAAAGCCGTGCATGGCATCGCCTTCGACAGTTATGAGCGCGCCATCGATTCGCATATTCGCAACCTGCGTCACAAATTGGGGCCCGACGACTTGATCGTCACCGTGTATGGCGTGGGTTACAAATTCGAGGCATAGTATGCAATCTTCTATCCGAGAAATTCGCAATCGATTACTGCGCTTATTGGTATGGGCCTTTGTGATTGTTTTGTTCCTGTCTTTTTTCTTTTTTATTGCTGTTACAGGTTATTTTCTGGCATCCTCCCAAAATCCAATGGACACGCAAGTTGCCACTTCTCTGGAAGGATATTATCTTGGGCGTGGCAGTTGGGAAGGCATTGAAACCGTTTTTGAGACGAACAATGAATGGAATTCCCTCAATTTAATTTTGCTGGACAATGACCAACGCATCCTTCTAGACCGGAGAACTGTTTCCGGTTTATCGCCTGAAGGTAGCGAGGGTTCAAAAGTTGGTTCAATCTATGCGATTCAATCAGGCGACTCAGTTGTAAATCTCAACATACGCGGCGAACAGGTCGGTTATTTAGTCGTTGCTCCATATTCCTTTGCCCAAAAACTGAGGCTTGTGCGTGCCATCCTGTTTCCCATTGGCATCATCTCTTTCTTTCTAGCAATCTTTCTTGTGGTGGTAGCGACCCTGTTGATGCGCCGCTTTGTTAATCCGCTGGCAGATGTGATCTATGCCGCGCAGGAGGTGGCAAGCGGGGATTTGAAAACGCGTATTCCCATGAAGGGTCCCCAGGATTTGCGCAGCCTCTCAGAGAGTTTCAATGAAATGGCGTCGTCTCTCGAACGTAACGATCGCGAACGCCGTGATATGCTCGCAGACATTGCCCATGAACTACGGACGCCGCTGTCCGTAATTCGCGGACGTCTCGAAGGCATTGTGGATGGTATCTACTCTGAAAATGGATCACAGGTATCAATGGCTTTGGAGCAGGCCTATCTTTTAGAACGCTTAGTGGACGACCTGCGTTTACTTACACTTGCTGAAACGCGCCAGCTCCCGTTCGATATGCGTAGTTTAAGTGTAGATGTTGTGATCGAGCGGGTGTTAGAGATATTTTCCGCTGAAGCGCAGGAAAAAAATATTTCTCTTTCATTCCCGGAAAAGGATGGAAATCTGTCCGCTTTTGTTGACCCACAACGTTTCGAGCAGGTGATGAGTAACCTGATTGGCAATTCCCTTCGCTATGTTCCAGAAGGTGGCAGGGTTTGGGTCACTGCGAACCAGGTTTCTGATGAAGTGCGCATCGCCATCAATGACAATGGGATTGGAATTCCTGCTGAGGACCTGCCTTACATATTTGATCGCTTCTGGCGGAAAGACAAATCCCGCGCGCGATTGACCGGTGGTACGGGATTGGGGCTGGCGATTGCCCGTCAACTGGTCGAAGCACAGGGCGGAAATATTTCCGCAAAGACTCTGCAGGGCAGCGGTTTGCAAATTTCAATTACCTTCCCACTTGTAAACCAAGACACACCAAAACACAGCGCTTCTGTGTAGAAAGCTCGAAAACAGCCAGGAACCGTTCAGTATCGTCTGTTGGCGGTTCCTGGAATTTTGTACGTGTTATAGATTGACTCTATCAGGTTGACTTTTTATCCCTGCGCCTTGCGCTTGAACAACCTGCGCCATACGAAGCGGAATAATCTCCACAGCACCCATAGCAAACCTAAGAGCAACAGTGCAGCCGGGATAATTAAGATGATCAGCCAGATCAGGAAGTTGACAAAGCCCTGGAAGAAATTGATCAACGCCTGGAGCGCATCGCGCGCCACGCCGGCTGGCCTCCAGCCAGCGATTTCGAGCGGTTGCAGGGTTTCCTCGGCAGTGACACGCACGCTGATGGCCGAGAGCGCTGCGGCCTCTTCGTAGTAATTGATCTGTCCTTTGAGGATTTCGATTTGCTCGCGGTGATAGACCAACTGGTTGAAGACCTCGATCACTTCCGCCGATTCGGTTTTTTGTTCGAGAATTTCGCTTAGCTGCTCAGCAGCCTGCTCGTGCGTTTTCAGGCGGGACTTCAAATCCACATACTCGCGGGTCACATCCTGGCCGGAGCGGTTTTCGTTCTGCACCTCGACGGCATCCGCTTTGATTTGCTCGAGCGCCTGTTCCAGATTTTCAGCGGGAACACGCACAGTGATGTTGCCCTCAGGCACTTTGAGATTATTTCCGGTGGTTGTCTGGAAGACATTCTTCGAAACGACAAAACCGCCCATACCCTCGGCCATTTTGGCAATCTCGTCCATTTTGGCTTCCGGGTCGATGACCACGATGCTCAAGTCGGCGTTCTGGATGACGAGCCGTTCAACAGCAGCCGGCTCGAAGCCGTCACCTGCGGCGTTGGACACAAAGTCCGCGGCGGGCGCTGGGGCTTCCATCGGCGCCTCGAACATCATTTCCGGCGCTGCTGGTGCTCCTCCGGCGAGGTCAAACGATGGTTGTGTTGGAGCCGCTGCCACTCCGCACGCAGACAGGATAAGTATGACAGCTAATGAAATGAATAAAATGCGTTTCATGCTAGTTCTCCTCTTGAGTCAGGTAAGATGATCTGTTACCCAAAAGACGAAATCATTCGTAAAAAGGTTCCGACCTGCCCCTACCCCCACCCGGCCTCCCCCATTTTCCGCGAACTTCAGCGAAAAATGGGGGAGGTAGCCGAAGGCCGGAGGGGGTGTCACCACCCCTCCGCCAGCCGAATGGCGTGTTTCTCCGGTAGATGCGCCTGGCGGATGCGTTCCTGCACTTCGGCGATGTCGTATTCCACGCGGCGCGCTTCCCAGGTTTTAGCATCCGGGTCGAAGATCGCGTAGGCGGCGCGCGGGTCACGATCGCGCGGCTGGCCGACCGAGCCAGGGTTCAAAATCGCGCGCCCATTCAATTGCATCGCTTCGTCCAGATGCGGCGCTTCCAGTGTGATGCGGTCATGTTTTTCATCCAACTGGAACATGCACTGGATGTGCGAATGACCGACAAAACACCAGTTGGTATCGAAATAATCGAAGTTCAAGCGCGCCGAAAGCGTGTTGATGATGTATTCCCAAACCGGGTCGCGTGGGCTGCCATGCGCCATGGTCACATCGCCGCGCACTTTGGGGTTCTCAGGCAGGGAGCGTAGAAAATCAGCATTGCTGGGTGCTAACACCCGCTCATGCCATACCAATGAGCGGCGCGCATCACCATTGAAGGCTTCGAAGGGCATCTTTCCAATTACAGCTACATCGTGATTGCCCAGCAGGCAGGTCAGCATGGGCAGGTCGCGCAACTCTTCTATACAGGCGTTGGGATCCGGGCCATACCCGACCAAATCGCCCAGGCACCAGGTCTCATCAACCGGCCCGGCATTTTGCAGCACGGCCTCGAGAGCGGTGTAATTGGCGTGGATGTCTGAAATGACCAGGATACGCATGAACTACTCCAAAAGCGCCGCGATGCGAGCAATGATGATCTCAGCCACTTCAGACTTGCTCATCAGCGGCAATGCCTCGCTCTTGCCATCCGCATATAAAAGGGTCACCCGGTTGGTATCGACGGAAAACCCGGCATCAGTGGCAGAAATATCGTTGGCGACAATAATATCCAGTTTCTTGGATTGTAACTTAATTGTTGCATTTTCTAACAAATCACGCGACTCGGCTGCAAAACCGACCACGACCCTCGGTCGCTTCTTTTCGGGCTCTGTGGTTGCAACCGTTCCCAGAATATCCGGCGCAACTTCGAGCTCGACCTGCGGAATCCCGTCCTTCTTCTTCAGCTTGCTCCCAGCAACGTTCTTCGGGCGGAAGTCAGCCACCGCGGCGGCCATGACAAGCGCATCGGCGGTGGCGACTTCTGCTAGAACCGCCTCCAGCATCTCCTGCGCAGTGTGAGCTTCCACCACGCGCGCGCCCACTGGAGGCGCTAAATTGACGGTTGAGATCAGGCACACCTGCGCGCCTGCGTCGATGGCGGTCTGCGCCAGTGCGTAACCCTGCTTGCCTGACGAGCGGTTGGTCAGCACGCGCACCGGGTCGAGCGGTTCTTGAGTCCCTCCGGCGGTGACCACGACCTTTTTAGCAGCTAGCAGGCCTCTTTGTCCGAGCACGAGGCGGATATGTCCCAGAAGTTCGGACGTCTCCAGCATGCGTCCCGGTCCGCTTTGCCCTGAAGCCAGATGTCCCTCGGCAGGTCCTGCCACGTATGCGCCGCGCCCGGTCAGCTTGGCAAGATTTTCCTGCGTGGCAGGGTGGGCGAACATGTTGCTTTCCATCGCGGGGGCAATCAGCAGCGGACAACGGGCAGCCAGGGCCGTGACGGCCAGCAGATTGTCCGCCTCCCCGTGGGCAAGCTTGGCCAGCGTGTTGGCCGTGCAGGGCGCGATGACCAGCAACTCAGCCTCGTGAGCGAGCCCAACGTGTAGCACGTGCGCTTCGTTGCCCCACAAATCGGCGTCAGTATAGGCGCGGCGGCCGGTGACCGATTGAAAAGTAAGCGGCGTGACGAATTTTTCGGCGGATGGGGTCAGGATCACATCCACCAGCGCGCCAGCCTGCGTCAACTTGGAGGCCAGATCGGCCGCCTTGTAGGCCGCGATGGAGCCGGTCACGCCCAGCAGGATGTGTTTGTCAACTAAAATGGGCATTCCTCTCATTATACTTATAAAATGGACGGCGCACCGACACGGGTAGCACTGTAATTTAGCGTGGTCGAGCAGTTTGAACCGCTAAGACCGCGAAGTCCGCAAAGAAAACCATTAAAACTTAGCGTTCTTAGCGCTCTTTGCGGTTCGACAAAGGTATCAGGCAAGACTCCACAATTAATGCAATCTTACCCTGACGCGTCGCCTACGAAATTGACCGGCAATTTCACGGGTAAAAACTCACCTCATAACTCTTCATTTCGTCGCTGTCATAAACAAACTTGGCCGAAAAGAATTTTCCTGCTTGGATCCAGGGCATAAAAATATGGTCGCTTTCCCACAGATTTAGATCGAGAAGCTTCTCATCCGGAATCCACTCCAGTTTACCTTCGGGTGACTCGATCAATTCGCCGGTGAAATCGTCCGCAGTAAAAACAAAGACATACCAATCCTCCCCCTTGAATTTGGGGAACATCAGCAAGCCGCATAATTTTGGGTTGCGGATCGACAGGCCCGATTCTTCCAGTACCTCTCGCCGCACGCATTCTTCAGGCGATTCTCCGGCCTCGAATTTCCCGCCCAAGCCGTTCCACTTCCCTTGGTGAATATCATCCGCTTTTTTATTGCGGTACACCATCAAGGTATCCCCATCGCGTTTGAGGTAACATAATGTGGCCAGAAGCATAGATAGCCTCCCAGGAATTCGAGGGATGATTTCATTCGATGGGACGATTATACATGGCCCCCCACAAGAGGGCGGGCTTTGTGGGTCTGCCACGTAATTTTTTGTGACAAATGACAATTGTTTTAGGCATGTGAAAATTGTATAGTATGAAATAATGTCATTGCAAAAAGGATGAACCATGGCTAACGACAAATGGAAATGCCCCAAGTGCGGCGGTGTCAATCCCGCCAAGCGGGAACTCTGCCTGGGCTGCAGCTCACCCCGACCCGGTTCCACTGCCCAGCCGGTCCAATCGCCCACCCCAGCTGGGCCGGTCTATTCTGTCACAACCCCTGGACAGAATTGGAAATGTCCCAAATGCGGCAGCAGCAACCCGGCTAAAAGGGAGTCCTGCCTGGCTTGCAACACCCCCAGGGACATAGATGAGGTCTCGTTCCTTGCCCTACAAAAAGACCGGGTTGCGCTTCTGCAGCTTTTGAGCAGTCCCGACAAAGCCAAACGCACTGCAGCGGCGCGAGAGATCGTTAAGCTGGAAGACGACCCGGCGGTCCACACCGCCTTGTTGAACGGTGTCAATGATCCTGATGTGGAAGTGCGTCAGGTCTTTGCAACGGCCTACCTGAACTACCAGGATACCAACCGGCAAGGCTACGACAATCTTTGCACCGCCCTCGAAAGCCTTTCCCCCGACGGAAAGGCAGCATTGCAAGAAGCGCTGGAAAAGCGCTACGGTCAGGACGCCCTGGTATGGTGGCAGGCGATTGCCGAGGAATTCGACCTACGCCAGAGCAACAAGCCTGTGGAAGTGATAGTACTCACGCCCAAGTGGGGTGGGGGCAAGGTTGCCGCAGCAGCGGCTATCACGCTGCTGACAGGCAACGCCAACGCCGGCGTCGGCATCGCAGGGCAGCAGAAGCTGTTGTTGAACGATCACATCCAGGTGCCACCTACGTGCCACGTGTGTGGCCTCCACCCACCGACACAAGAATTGCTGATCGAAACATCTGTCTCGACCAGCCTGCTGGGAGCTGCCATCGCCGGTTCCGCCCTGGGCGATCTGACCATGCAGTTGAAGGTGCCGCTGTGCACGACCTGCGCCAGCTTGAACCGCAAAAATATCGTCGCCATTAACTACGCCAAAGGGGAGGCGAGTGGCGGGTTGTTCCTCCGCATGTATAACGCCCGAGTGGCAGAGCAATACGCTCAATTGAACCAGGGCGAGGTGATGCCGCCAAAGGAATTAGAAAACGTCCAGCGCAAACCCCAGGTAGCCGCGGCGTCAGTGGACCTGTCAGGAGACACAACTGAAACAGCTACATTACACCTGCTCTACGGTGGGGCTACCCTCATTGCGGATGGCAAGTTCGACGTGGTCTTCGACGGCCGTCCGATCGGCACAGGCTGGTTTAAAAAAGGCCTGGACCTGAGCATCAAGACCGCTCCGGGGACGCACAAGCTCCTGTTGCGAATGCTTGGCGGCCTCCGCAAGAAGGAGTACAGCTTTGTACTCAGCTCGGGAGGCGCTTACGAGGCCACATTCACCTACAGCAACACCAAGGGAACTTTTAATGACGACTTTTCCTTGCAAAAGCTGGACGGTGCTGGGGCATGATGTGCATTCTAAAGTCCCACCTAGCTTGCCAAACTCTCCTTTGGGTACATGCTCAGCTTCCTGCGCCGCAATTTTGACAAGCATGATTGTTGTCTAATGTTCCAGACTCACGGCAACAAGGTGTGGCGAGGATTATATTTCATGCAACGCTAGGGGCAGGTCTCACGTGTGCCTGCGGCACAGTGCAGGCAGACCTGCCCTAGCCGTCATCTAAATGTAGAGTTTTTCCGGGTCGATCTCTTCGCGCAGCAAGCGCAACTCTTCTGCGCTGGGCGGCTCAGTGACATCCACTTTTTCAGGAAGCGCCAACTCAAAACCCGTGGCAGCCACCACATCCTCCACGCTTACGCCGGGATGGGTCGCTTTGAGGCGCATGCGTTTGCTCTGGGGGTCGTAGTCCATCAGCGCCAGGGTCGAGACCACGTAGGCCGGGCCGGTGCCCTTGGGTAGACCAGCCTCTTCGCGCGCGCCGGGGCCGCTCAGGTAGCCGGGCGTGGTGACGCAGTCCGTTTTGGGGACGAAGCGCCGCGCGTCATGCTGCATGATGGCCACCGTCTGCCAGCAGTGACTGCCCACGTCATTGCCACCGCCGGAGCCCGGCAGACGCGCCTTGGGATGGTCATGCTCGCCGATGGTGATGGAATTCAGGTTGCCGTAGGGGTCGATCTGCGCGCCGCCCA
>JAFGKO010000231.1 GCA_016928525.1 Anaerolineales bacterium
CCGGTGCGGTCGATGGTGCGCGTATTGTACTTGTTCAGTTCAACATAGCACTCCTCGCGGGTTGAGGGGTCGTCGGGGTTGTAGTTCAGCGGACCCCACCAGCCGCGCCGGAAGCCGACAACTTCGTGCCCCTCGTCGATGGCGCGATAAGTTAGGGCTTTGATGCAGGGGTTGAGGCCAGGAACATCGCCCCCTCCCGTTAAAACACCTATTCTCATAATTCACTCCTTGTGGTGCAATAATGAAATTAGATTATTTAAGCAGAACTGATCGGAAGACCTGTCCGGCTTTAGATCATGGTTGGTTCCGCGTAGCTGCCAAAAACATCTCGCATTATATCAATAATTTCGCCTAATGTGGCGTAGGCACGCACGGCATCCAGGATATGTGGCATGGTGTTCTCGGTGCCCTGGCAGGCAATGCGCAGGTGGTCGAGTGCCTGGCCGACGCGGGCATTATCGCGTTGCTCCCGAAGCTCTTCCAGGCGCGAGACCTGGCGTTCGTAACCCTGAGGGTCCATTTCTAGGATGGGTATATTATACCCGCTCTGGTCATTGTAGGCATTCACGCCGACGATCTTGCGGCGGTTGAATTCGATTTCTTGCTGGTAGCGGTAGGCCGCGTCGGAAATTTCGCCCTGGAAAAAGCCCTTTTCGATGGCGGGTAACACGCCACCCAACTCTACAATGCGCTGGAAGTAGGCGTATGCCTGGGCTTCCATGCGGTTGGTCTGGGCTTCGACGAAGAAGGAGCCACCCAGGGGGTCAACCGTATTGGCAACCCCAGATTCTTCGGCGATGATTTGCTGCGTACGCAGCGCCACAGTGACGGCGTGTTCGGAGGGCAGTGCCAGGGCTTCGTCCATGCTGTTGGTGTGCAGCGACTGTGTGCCGCCCAGCACAGCAGCCAGGGCCTGGATGGCGACGCGCACGATGTTGTTCTCGGGCTGCTGGGCGGTCAGCGATACTCCGGCAGTCTGGGTGTGGAAGCGCATTAGCCAGGAACGCGGGTCTTTGGCACCGAAGGTTTCTTTCATCTCGCGTGCCCAGATGCGGCGGGCGGCGCGGTATTTGGCGATCTCTTCGAAGAAATCGTTGTGAGCGTTGAAGAAGTAGGACAGGCGTGGGGCAAACTCGTCGATGTCCAGGCCGCGCTCCAAAGCCCAGCGTACGTATTCCAGGCCGTCGGAGAGCGTGAAGGCCAACTCCTGGGCGGCGGTCGAACCGGCTTCGCGGATATGGTAGCCGGAAATGCTGATCGTGTTCCACTGCGGCAGTTGCTGCGAGCCGAATTCAATCGTATCGGTTACCAGGCGCATGGAAGGTTCCGGCGGGAAGATGTATTCTTTCTGGGCGATGTATTCTTTGAGGATGTCGTTCTGGATGGTGCCGCGCAACTGATCGGGACGCACACCCTGTTTTTCGGCGGCGGCGATATAGAAGGCCCACACCACCGCGGCCGGGGAGTTGATCGTCATGCTGGTGGAGACTTTATCCAGGGGGATATCGTTGAACAGGATTTCCATGTCCTGGAGTGAGGCCACGGCCACGCCGCACTTGCCGAACTCACCCAAGGCTTCGGGCGCGTCGGTGTCGTAGCCCATCAGGGTGGGCAGGTCGAAGGCGACCGAGAGCCCGGTTTGGCCCTGGTCGAGCAGATATTTGAATCTGGCGTTGGTTTCCTCGGCAGTACCAAAACCGGCGAACATGCGCATCGTCCACAGACGGCCGCGGTGCATGGTGGGGTGCACGCCGCGCGTGTAGGGATACTCGCCCGGCATACCGAGGTCGTCCAGGTAGTCCAGACCGGCTACATCGAGTGGTGTGTACAGGCGGTTGATCGGTTCCGATGAAGTGGTGATGAAGTCTGGCTGCCGTTCGGGGAAGCGCGCCGTGGCGTTTTGAAGCGTGGTTTCTTCCCATTGATCCTGTGCGTTTTTCAACTGCTCAAGTTTTTCTTTATCATACATGGGGGAGACTCCAGGAATTGGGAATTGACCGCTTTGGGGGTCAATTCTAAGTATTCTGAGTGGGTTAGGGGGATTATAACATCATATAAATTGCAGATTACAGATTGCAAATTGCAGGGAGAATAACAGAACATCGGACAAGTTGAAAATCTGTTGACGCGGCAAATTTCACATGGTAGAATCCCCATTCGCTTGGACTTGTAAATTTGCAAAAAGTATCTTGCCGTAGAGAATTGAGCAAAGCGAAATTCTCTTAAGCAATTGCTCCGCAATTGCCCTCATCGTCTAGCGGCCTAGGACGCGGCCCTCTCAAGGCCGAAACCGGGGTTCGATTCCCCGTGGGGGCACAGAAACCGTTCAGTAACGATATTGAACGGTTTTTATCTTTAATTGGTTTCGAGCAACGGGAGAAATTGAATGCGCTGATGAAGAAGTAGAGAAATGATTGGAAGTAAACCTCCGATGGTGAGATCGCAAGCCTGTTTATGAAGGACAGAATCCTTTTTTGCCTATTTGTATCCAGTTTTTAGTTTCTGATAGTATTGATTCAGCATTCCAGATTTCAGGAGGAGTACAAGATCATGAAACGTAGGATCATATTCCCCATTCTACTTGTTCTAATGATGGCTGCTGCCTGTCAACCCGCAAGCACTTTAACCCCGGAGGCACAAGCATCACCGATATCGCCAACGAAAACAGCCACACAATCTCCCACTGATACACCTGCCACAGCCACACCTGCTCCAACGGAAACACCAGACTTTACTTTCTATAACATGAAAGATTATATGGTTATCCAGCAGGGTAACGATGGGACGGCTTTAATATTGCAAACTCTACCATCCCAGGAACTTGCTGACAATCATGTGGGCGTGTGGTGGGGACAATACGGAGAATATCAAGACTCTGAATTCTTATACAACAACGGCTTTACCCACCTGCGCATCGGCTCGATTATGGATTGGTCGGGGGATGACCAGGAATGGCCGCTTAAAGAAGATACACTTCTGCCACGCGTGGATGACAAGATTACGGAATACGCTGAGAATGGGATTAAAATTGCCCTGTTCATCCAAGAAGGAACAGATGTACCCTATATCGTCAATGAGTTTTCACAGGAAGATATCGATAAACTCCTGGGAGTTACCGCTTTCATCGTTGAGCATTTCAAGGGCCGGATCACTTACTATGAGATCTTCAATGAGTTTGGCAACACACCCAAAGTTCATACGTATGCCAACCTGGTGGAGCAGTCAGCTGCGCTAATCAAAGAGATCGACCCAAATGCCAAGGTAATCTTCGGTTCCATCCCGGGCGACCAAATTCCGGGCGTGGAGGGTTATGGTGAACATTACCAAAATGTAATGAACGAGGATTACATGTATGCTTTAATCAATGCTGTCGACTTTGGTCAGATCGATGGCTTCACCTTACACCCGTTCTACGACAACATCCCCGTAGATGATCGTATCCAGAATTATCCCCAAATGGTGGCAGAAATGAAGGCTCGGTTAGCTGCAAAGGGCTTCAGCGGTGAGTATTTTGCGGATGAGATCTTGTGGCATACCTGGGATGAACTTGACTATCCTAATGGGCCGCCAGTCAGTAAAATCATCGCAGCTAAGTATTATCTTCGTACGATCACTGAACACCGGGGCTTGGACTTCATTGTGACGATCAACACCTTCTTCCAGGTTCCGGAGATGGATGCCATTCGAAATCTGAACAATATATTGGCGGGGGCAGAACCTCTTGATTCATTTGGATTTTTACTTGAGATGGAAGAGGAAGTGCAATATATGAGGCAGTATGCCTTCACTTTGCCGGATGGAGACATTCTGCTGGCAGTCTGGCGAAACGGCTCTGCCGAAGAGCAGGATGCGGGTGTGGCCGCTACACTTACTATTCCCGCTGTTTCAGGCGATACGGTAACAGGCATTGACCCATTCTATGGGTTTGAACAGCAAATGTTGACTGAATCCTTGGATGGCGATTTGATTATCGAGAACCTGATTGTAAAAGACTACCCTCTCTTCATCCGAATCGATCATCCAAACCGGTAACAGAGAGACGGGCAGAACTCAATACATCGAAGTACCATATTTGATTTCTAATAGTGTGTAAGCAACGGCTTTTGAACTCCCGACGGTGAGGTCGCGACAATGTTTTTGCCATACCTGATATTTGAATCAAAGGGATAATAAATTTTCCCATAGGTAACGCCAGCAATTCTTGACGCTCTCAAGGTTTCAGACTAAGATTCTGAGCAAGTAACACGATTGCGTCGGATTTTCTCTTAGAAATAGGGAAGGCAGGGTTCGGAGCAGGTTCTCGTAGGGGCACCAGCATGAAGAACCGTTCTACATTGATGTAGAACGGTTCTTTGTTTTTTATGCGTTGGTTGGTGTGTTGGGAATGAGATTTTGTTATAGCGCTGGTTCGGCGCGTGATATAATTCATGAAAATGCATCACAAATTATTGCTGTGGGTTAGAAGACTGCTGGAATGGTCAGTGGTCTCTTTTATTTGGGCAGTTGTATTTAGTTGGATGAGATTGCTCAATTCTAAAAGCCGATGAAAGAAGAACTTACTTTAGAAGAGTTAGCCCCCTGGTTGTTAGTCCCGATCGTATTGATTGGGGCTGGGCTGCGCGTGCTGCTGCTCGAATATAAGGGCATGTGGGTGGATGAAACTTTCAGTGTGTGGATGGCTAACCAACCAATTGGCGACATGCTGCAATGGATCGTCAAGATCGACCAGCATCCACCGCTGTATTATCTCTTGCTGCATTACTGGATTGCGCTCAAGGGAACAACGCCCTACGCTGTCCGGTTGTTTTCTGTGCTATTTGGCGCCGCCACCATCCCGGTCATTTACCTGATCGGCAAACGCATATCGGGTGTCGTGATGGGATTGGCAGCCGCCGTGTTCCTGGCTTTTTCACCTTTCCACATCTATTATGCCCAAGAAACGCGTATGTACACGCTGCTGACCTTCAATGCAGCCGTGGCGATTTATGCCCTGGTCAGGCTGCTTACGGATGCGCGCGCCGTCAAGCCGATTGGCCGCCAATTTCGGGAATATGTGGTTGCCTGGCGCGCGGCTGGGCCGGTCGAAGCAGACTCCAAAACCGAGTTTAGCTATAAGGTTGAGCGCCCACGCACTGGGTTGCGCGCCTGGATCCACCGGCATCGTTGGTCACCGATCCAGACTGTTGAGACCGATCTGGCCTGGATTGCCTTTATCGTGTTCTCGGCCGCCACCATGCTCACTCACAATACGGCTGTGCTTTTCCCCCTGGCAACCAATATCTTTGTACTTGGTTTGATGCTGTATCAACGGAATAAGGAATCAGAAGCGCAACTTGCCTTCCAGTCGCCTGCTTTTGGGAACTGGGTAAAGGCTCAGATTGGCATCTTCGTGCTATGGAGTCCCTGGATAGCTGCCTTTGTGAGGCAAGTAAAGGCAATCGATCGACACTTTTGGATTCCTGTGCCTACCTGGAACGTCGTTATCCAGACGCTTAAATCCTTTTTGAATGCATCTGCGCCATTACCAACCGTTCAGGCCTGGTCGGTCTGGGGGCTGTATATCCTGCTGCTAGGTTTGGGGGTGGCATATTTTCGCAAAAAATTCTCTCAATTCTTGTTTCTGGCCGCCCTGTTTGCTGTCCCCTTTCTGGGCGAGTTGATCGTGAGCATCCGCCGGCCTATTTTTTATGATCGCACCCTGATCTGGATCACGATTCCATTGTTCCTGCTCCTGGCAGCCGGGGCCATTCAATTAAGATATAACTTTGTTGTGCTGATGGTCGTGGGCGTTTTCGGCACCATTAACCTGTTTTCTACCACGGATTATTTCCGGTTCTATCAAAAAGAGAACTGGCAAGCGCCTGCTGGTTATGTCGCCAATTTTGCCGAAAAGGATGATCTGGTGCTTTTCAACTCAAACTTTATGGTCATCCCGTTCGATTATTATTTTGGGTACTATGAAGAACTGTATGATATCGAGGTAGAAAAACAAGGACTTCCGTTAGACCTGTTTGCTGATGGTGTCCTGGAACCCGAGATGACGGCTGACGATGTGCCCGGGTTGATTTCATTGTTGCGCGAACATGACAGAGTCTGGTTGGTTTACAGCCATGAATTCTATACGGACCCGCAAGGGCTGATCCCAGAAACATTGGCTTCGCAGATGGAATTGTCCCGGGAGAGGAATTTTTACGGCGGGCAGGTGCAGTTGTATGTAACGCCCTGAGGCTGATTTATCCACAGGACAGATGAGCAAACCGCGCTACGCTCGAAGTAGAGCGTTTTTTTGTTAACCAACGTTTTAGATATTGCGGCTCGATAATGAAATGGGGGAGTGTGCTACATTGATATTTTACTGCGTCCCTATTTTTACGAGTTTTTTGACAAGCAATCAAACTTATGATATTATATTTGTGGTTATTGACACGTGTAAGGTTACACGCGCTAGTTATTCATCTTACGGATAGAGGCTTTGTCACGAAATGCCCAGATCATTGCAATCTGACTCACGATTTTCCATTTTTGAAAAATATGAAGCGACCTACACAAGCTGATGTGGCGCGGTTAGCCGGGGTTTCACGGGCTACGGTTTCTTACGTAGTCAATGACCAGACCGGTGGGCGCGTGCCAATTTCTGAAGAGACCCGGAAGCGGGTTCTGAAAGCGATCGCGGAATTGGATTATGTGCCCGATGCACGCGCC
>JAFGKO010000232.1 GCA_016928525.1 Anaerolineales bacterium
GCGGGCAGGTAGAGCAGCGCGCGCTCTTTCTGCGCGACCAGCTCTTTCCACTGCGCCAGGGTGGCCCCGAAATAGCCCGGGCAGAGCGCCACGGTGTTGGTGATGTTGGCCGCCACGGCGGGGATGCCGACCGCGGTGAGGATGGGGAAGGAGATCAGCGTGCCGCCGCCGGCCAGCGCGTTGATGAAGCCCGCCGCCGCGGCCCCCAGCCCGATGAAGATGTATTGGTACCAGTCCATGAGGTGTCCGGTGATGTGGGATACGTGCAGGGGAAGTATATCAGAAATTGGCCGGAGATTGCCCCGCGAAAAACGGGCGGGGGAGGGGGTATTTTTGGAAATTTTTTTTATGGTGCAGGATGAAGGGTACCAACAGTCTCGATCATCCTTTCACAATATGCATTCCCTCATCCGTCATTTTTAAACGAGAAATGTTGGTACAGTGAAGCAGCAAAGAGCAAAAGACTGGAAAGTATGACGGGCGCAATAGTAAGACCGTATACTTTTATATACATCCAGACTGTTATATGCTGGATACCATACGCTTCAAGAAATGGTTTGGATTGGATAATCCCCCACACCAGGAGAAGGGTGATTGCTAATGACAAACCAGCTGCGATTAGCGGGCGCTTCCATGCCAGGAATATCATTCCTATTGTAACAATTACAATGATGCATTTATAAAGGAGATTGACCGGATCTATAGAATAAGGTCCAAAAACAATTCCCCACAGGGCCAATAAAATAATGGCTGCCATCTTTAAATATGTGGAGAGAGGTTTCATGAAAATGCTTCCTTTATTCATTTTTGCGTCTACTAATGTCTGTGATGTGATCCTTGATCCGTTTTGTGGTTGCGGGACCACCATTTATGCGGCCAAAAGTCCTCAGGGATGACCCAGGGCTCTTTCCTACTTTATGTAACAGGAGCACATTTTCGAGAAGTATGCTCGGTTGCTGTTTTTGCTTTGCCATGCGATCCTTTATCGAGGTTGGGCTGTTGAAAACCTTTGGGGTGTTTTGGCGTGAGGGGGTTGGGTGGTCGAGGGGCGGGGGATGATCGGGGGGCGCAAAGCGTATCTCCTAACGTTTGGCCCGATGAACTCAACCCGGGGCCGGAAAACGAGGCGGAACCCTTTGTAATTTCCACTCACCGCTATATAATGAAAGTAAATTGATGTTATTCGCTTAATTATAGTATACACTCGCCGATACCTTTCCACCCTGGCTGTTTGACTGGAGGGAGTATGAACATGGATATTCGGTCCGAGCGATTGAGCGTTGGCGATTTGTTTCGCACCGGCTGGAGCCTGTATCGGGGGAACTTCAAGAATATCCTTCTGGTGATCCTATGCGTTTATTTCCCGGTCAACCTGATCATTGTCCTCATCCCAGATGATCTCGTCTACGCAATTTTTGAAGAGCGCGGCTTTCAGGTATACACGCAAATCTGCCAGCTACTCCAGCTTTTGATCGGGTCGATTGCGACCATCGGCGTTTCCGCCATCGTAGAAAAATCCTTGCAAGAGACCAGCCTGGGTTGGGGGCCTGCCCTGCGGTGCGGTCTCTCGCGGTGGGGCGCAGTGGTCGGAACGCAGATTGTTGCTGGGCTGATCGTGGGGGGGCTGTCGCTGCTGTTGATCATCCCTGGCATCATATGGTCAGTCTACTATGCCTTCGGCACCTACGTGGCCGCGCTGCGAGGCCTTAGCGGCAAGGAGGCGCTGGATTATAGCAAGAGCCTGGTCAAAGGGCACTGGTGGCGCACAGCCGGGATCATCTTACTCAGCGGCGGGCTGAGTTCTATCGCGGCGCTGGTGATTGTCTTTCTCTTTGCCTTCATATCGGTGAATCCTATTTTCACCATCCTACCCTATACCCTGTCAGACATTGTCGCAGCCTTCTTCACCGTGATCTCGGTGGAATTCTTTTTGAACATGGATTACCTGCGCAATCCGGTCACGGTTCAGGCCGAAGCGCCAACGCTGCTGCCCCAGGCGTGAGCCTGGGGTGTGGTGGGGCACACTCCAAAGGTTTTCTTTACCGTTTGTAGCCGGGGTTGGCGGTGGAAACCTTTGGGGTGTTTTGGCGTGAGGGGGTTGGGTGGTCGAGGGGCAGGGGCGGCTGGGGGTAGCGTATCGTTAATTAAGGCAAAGATGGAAAAGAAGTCGGGTGAGCAGCTTGACTTGCTTTGACTTTACGCCAGGGTTATGCCTCGAGTCACCTGGGTCAACTCTGGTACAAGTTACAATCGATGTTGATTGGATATATGTCAGACAGCCCTAGAGTATAATTTGCTTACCGGAGTCACCTGGGATGACCCGGGCTCTTTTCCAATTTATGAGCAGGAAGTACATTTTCGAGAAAAATGAAACGCCACCGCGATTTCCTGGTTGTTTAGTTAATTGCTTATTGTCATTCATGATTTTCGATATACAATTTATGTATATTTGATAGAAGAAAAAACAATATAATTTACAGGTGGTGGGGTTGTCAAAAAACGCAAGTTGGTCGCTTCTGTTCGACAGGAAAGGGCAAATATGGCGCACCCCGACAAGAAGATTCACGCCGCGACCCCGACCATCGCAAAATCAGTGACGGCAATCCTGTACGGCTCAGCCATTCTTGTGTATATGACCTGGCTTGTCTTCCGCCTTATTGAAGGTGGGCAGTGGCCGGTTCTTTTTCCCTCCTTACAACCAATTTTTTCCATCATCGTGTCCATCGCTTTTGCGTTGTTCATGTTCGTATTCAGTTTTCGTTTCATCGCGATTAGCACTAACAATACCTTAAAAGCAAGGCGGCTGAGTGAAGAAGGGCAGGAAACAACCGGTCTCATCTCACTTGCCTGGCAGGTAGAGCAGCGTACGAACTTCATCAAAACCGGCTACAGGTATTATGTGCAGTTCGAATATCAAATCTTCGGCGTCCAATACAAGTTGGTACAGGAAATATCTAAGAAAGAGTCGGTGAATTACCTCCCAGGCAAAAATGTCAGGGTGAAGTACGAACCGACCAGCCCTCTTAATGCCAGAATGCTCGGTCTTGAGAAATCAGGCCTTTAAATAATAGCTTCGTTATATTGAAGTATTCGTCTCACAATTGGTGTTGCACTCGGCCTCTGGCTTATCCCCGGGGCACGGATCGCCAAATATACTCTCGCAAAGGAAGGTAAGACTACCACAGGGCAAGAAACCATGCACGCCTACTTCTTTAAATTTGTCGTGCTATATGTTGTATGTATATATTCCCCTTTTTCTTTTCTACCTGGAGGAAGAAATGACATCAAGCACTACGCCTTATGTTCTCCTCATCTTCGCGCTCATCCTGACCGGTTGCGTACCGCAGCAGGGCCCTGTCGTAACGACCGTTGTTGAAGCAGCAACTGCACTTCCATCGCCGACCGTGACTCACACGCCTCCCACACCAACAGCCACACAAGCTCCGACGGAAACACAGATTCCAACAGCAACGATATCGCTAAAGCCCACTTCCACACCAAAACCGCTTCCTACACTCGATTACACTGCCGACATGGCCCTCCGGACAATTATCCTTGATTTGGTGTGGCAAATGGGCGACTATGAGCTGTATCTAGCCATCCTTGACGAAATGACGAAATACAATAACACACCCGAGCAGCTTGCCACGCTCTATTCATCAATGGGTGATGCATATGATACACAGGGAAACCTGGAAGAAGCTGTCCAATATTACCTCAAGGCCCAAGAAACCTCTCCGGATACGGTGCAGGTAAACAATATGATTTGCTGGGATTACGCGCTGATGGGAGAAGCCGAAAAGGCGCTTCCATACTGCGAACAAGCAGTGAATGATGATCCAGGCTCCCAGTCGCATGACAGCCGCGGGCTGGCGTACGCATTATTGGATCAGCTCGACCCCGCAGCGCAGGATTTTCAGGTGGTTGTGGATTTACTGAAATCCTCCACGGATCCAGAATTAATGAAGATCTATACCACCCGAAAGGCCTGGCTGCAATCACTTAAAGCTGGAACGAACCCAATCACGCCAGCAACGCTAGTGGAGCTTCGCGAAGAAGAGGTCGGCTCAGTTATGCCAACTCAGACGACTGAAGAAAAAGATGGAGTGCTCAGCGAGAAGTTCCAGGAGGCCGCGGCGGAGGTGGGATTTGGCAAATTCCAGGAAAAAAAGTTAGATACTGGAGCAACAGTATTGGAAGCGCATTACCAGGAAGCAAGCTGTCGGGCAAATGTTACTGTTATAGAGTCGTCTGCGCTGCCTGATTATCAAGAGGGAGATGCCGTTAAAGTAGAGAGGGCATTGATGGGTATGTTCCACTGCAGCGATGTAGAACAAGATGGGTTAGGCATGTGGTTCATTTTTAGCTTAATTCCAGACAAGCGTGACCTGGCAAAGGCAATAATATGGTCGCGTGAAAAATTTTATTATGTGATCGAGCAAGAATTGCTGAGAAGCGAGAAAGACGTCGGGGCTTACACCCTGGAAGCCGAATATCACAGTCCGGACGACTGGACCCACTTACTAATAATAAAGGACTAATCCCAGGGAATGGTATTGGGTTGGAACCGAATAATTTAGCCGAATTTGTCCCAGTCCAACAGATAGCGTAATTGGGGAACTTATAACTGCGACGGTGGCGGCAATTATTGCGGTGACTATTTCTGGTGGCATAAGAGCGCCCCGCACTTCTGTTCATCACCCAGGCCGTGCTCCTGCATGCCGATCTTGCTGCAATTCGGACAGGCCGCCCCCTGGATCGTTGGCTCAACCTCCAGGTAGAGTTCGTTATTCTCAGCGAATTTTGATCCTTTCACTTCCAGGTGGGCGATCCCTAATAATTGACTCAGGAGTTGGTTCTCTTCCATCGGTCTCACCTAACCCGATGGTATCATTACCTCCTACTTTTCGCTACTTTTCCCGCTAAAAACGGTAGAGCCTCAATTTCAAACGTATACCCGCATATGGCTAAAAGCTTATGAAAATTCCGAAAGTTTTCCTCATCGGCGGGCCTCCCCTGGTTGGCAAATCTTCGGTAGCCCGTTGCATCGCGGGTCGATTCGGGTGCGGCTGCATCTGCACCGACGACATCGCAAAAGCAATCCGGGCCGTCACAACCGTTCAAACCCACCCTGGATTGCACTCTTTTGATGATGCTGATTACCAGGATACCTTCACCAGGACACCTGTGGAGACGCTCATCGAACATTCCAGGCGCGCGCACCAAATGATCTGGCCTGGACTTGAGAAGATCATCCGGGCTCACGCCACGTGGGACGCCCCGCTCGTGATGGAAGGGTATGCGCTCTGGCCGGAGCAGGTCATGGCGGCGGATTTTGTGGCGACCAGGGCAGTCTGGCTCACTTGCGACGATCAACTGTTTGAGACCCGCCTCCGCGCCCAGTCAAGCTTCTTTCGCGGAGCCGCGGATGAGGAAGGGCTGTTGACGAATATGGTGAGAAGGAGCAGCAGGTATAACGAACTGATGGTTGAATCAGCGGCAGCCTGCGGCGCTGCCCTGATTCGGGTCGAGGCCGGACATTCGGTCGAAGACGTTGTGGAACTGTGCCTGGCAGATCTGCCAGGGGTGGAAGAAATTTAGTTTCACGAAATTCCCCAACCGGGAATACCTTGGGCTGTGCTCCGGTATAATCATCCCAGAAGTGAAAATCTATCCCCAAGGATTGGCCTGATGAATAAAGAAAGCGGCGCGCGCAGCCTTCCCAATATTGTGTTTATTTTTGCCGACGAGTGGCGCGGGCAGGCGACCGGTTATGCGGGCGATGAAAACTGCCACACGCCCAACCTGGACCGTTTCCGCGCTGAGGCGCTCGATTTCAGCGCCGCGGCATCGGGCTGCCCGGTGTGCTGCCCGTACCGCGCCAGCCTGCTGACCGGGCAGTACCCGCTGACCCACGGGGTGTTTATCAACGATGTGGAACTGAACCCGGCCAGTGTTTCGATCGCGCGGGCGTTTGGTTCGCACGGTTACGCCACAGCCTATATCGGCAAGTGGCATGTTTACGGCAGCCCGGACGGGCACTACGGGCGGCGCGAGGCGTACGTGCCGCGCGCATACCAGCTGGGTTTTGACTTCTGGAAGGGCTTCGAGTGCACGCACGACTATAACCACTCGGACTACTTTTTTAATGAAGACAGCACCCTGCGGCGTTGGGAGGGGTATGACGCCTTCGCGCAGAGCCACGCGGCGGCTGAGTACATCCGCGCCCATGCCCGGCAGGCGCAGCCGTTTCTGCTGATGCTCTCGTGGGGCCCGCCCCATTTCCCGCTGGACACGGCCCCCGAGGCCTACCAGGCGATGTACCGCGAGCGCGAGATTGCCTTGCGTCCCAACGTGCCCGCTGCCCTGCGCGCCAAAGCACAGGAGGAACTGCGCGGCTATTACGCTCACATCGCCGCGCTGGACGACGCCTTTGCCATCGTGCGCCAGGCGGTGGTGGACTCGGGCATCGAC
>JAFGKO010000233.1 GCA_016928525.1 Anaerolineales bacterium
CCCGCGCTTGGGGCGTTGCCGATGTAGACGAACTTAAGCCCTTCTGAGAGCCCGATTTCTTTAGCGCGTTTGAGCGTTTCGATCGGGGTGGGTGGCAAGTCGAGCATTTTGTAATCGGGATGGAAGCGGCTGATGTGCCAGGGTGTTTCTGGCCCTAATTCCTGGGCGACAAAAGCCGCCGCGTCCCGGATTTCAGCCGGATCGTCGTTCAGGCCAGGGATTACTAACGTTGTCACTTCAAGCCAGATCCCCAGTTGTTTCATCGTTTTCATGCTGTCCAGCACCGGTTGGAGACGTGCCCCCACGTACCGCTTGTAGGTTGTGTCGCGGAAAGCCTTCAAATCGACGTTGGCGGCATCCAGGTAAGGGGCGAACAGGGTCAACATGGCATCAGTCATATAGCCATTGGTGATATACAGATTAGCCAGTCCAGCGGCATGTGCGAGTTGGGCGGTGTCATAAGCAAGCTCGAAAAACACCGTTGGCTCCGTATAGGTGTAGGCGATACTGTGGCTGCCGCTCACCAGTGCAGCCGCCACGATTTCCTCCGGGGTCGCTTCATAGCCATCGATCAGGTGCTGTTCACGCGGCATCTGGGCGATTTGCCAGTTCTGGCACCACGCGCATCTGAAGTTGCAGCCCGGCGTTGCGATCGAGTAGGCCTGTGAGCCAGGGTAGAAGTGAAAGAGCGGCTTCTTCTCAATAGGGTCAATGTTTTGGCTGATGATGCGGTCATAGACCAGCGTATAGAGCGTGCCGTCGATGTTTTTTCGTACCAGACAGATACCGAGTTTGCCGGGCGCGATCCGGCAGTGGTGCGCGCACAGATCACAGCGCACCACGCCGTTTGATAACTTTTCGTAAAGCAGTGCCTCTTTCATTGTTTTGTCAGTCTACCGTATGCGTGTTGGGTTCCGTGAATGTGAGAACCGCCACCGCATCCTGTCTCGTCTTCGTTGACCACTACGCCTGGTTTCTCTTGACTATGCAGTATCGACGTACCCATCCAGATGTGATCCGCTAAGTTGTATTGACTGAAGACTGCCCGAGAAACACGGCTATTCCTTGGCCACGACAATGATCGCAGCTACCAGCACGCCGATGGCCAGTGAAACCAGCGTGTACTGCTTGTTTTCTCGTTCGACGGCAGGCAGCAGATGTGAAGCTCCCACGTAGACCAGCGCGCCTGCTGAAACAGCGAGTAGTATCCCCAGGGTAGATTGTTCAATCTCATAGATGAGTGGGTAGGATACCAATGTGCCCAACGGGGTGGATATAGCCGCTGCCAGAAACGCGTACAGTGTCGCTTTCTTTTTATCGAACCCCCCACGCTCCAAGAGCAAGAAGGTAACGATGCCTTCAGGAAATTCATGGAGTACCATGCCGATAGCCGCAAATACGCCTGTAAAGATGCTGACATTGAACGTTACCGAATAAATGATCCCATCCAGAAACGAGTGCAACCCCACGCCCAACATAGGGATGATGCCTAGGACATAGTTGGTGCAGTCGTATTCGTCACAGACGTATGCATTCAGAAATCGGTTAGACAGATACAGTCCCATAAAACCCATGAGTAAATATATAGGAGCCGAGTCGTTCATATCGAAAGATTTTGGAATGATGTGAATAAACGACACTGAGATTAATACGCCCGCCGCAAATGCCATGAAATAGGCCGCATGATCATTCCCCCACCGGTCATATTTTCGAATAACATAAATGCCCACCGTCGTCACCGCACAGGCTAGAAAGCTGGCAACCATCACAGCGCCAAATGTTTGGCTGAGCATTATCGTCCTCCCATGTCGTCAGCAGACCGGCGATTTCCAGATGTGTCCGATACAGCCTTCGTAACGAATCGGCATACTTTCTCGGCAATAGAGTCAAGTTCCGCACTGCGATAGTTCTCAATCGCGCCAGTGTCGCACAGGCATGCCAACTCAGGATCGAGCGGCATCCTGCCGAGTATTTCCGTTTTGAATAGCTGGGCGCTAAATTCGGCCTGGCCGTGGCCAAAGACGTATATCCCAGTGCCACAAGCCGGACATACGACATGACGCATGTTGTCCACGAGACCGATCAACGGGATATCGGAATGCTTGAACATAGTCGCCACCTCGCGAAGTGCCATCTCTGCCATGTCTCGCGGGGAGGTGACCAAAACAACCCCCTCAAGTGGCAATGCCTGGGCTACTGTTAGACTAACATCAGAGGTTCCTGGTGGCAGATTGACGATTAGGTAATCCAGATGCCCACAGACAAGGTCTTCCCACACATGTTTGGGGGCGTTGTTAATCAATGCGTCGTGCCAGGTGTTGGCCCGCTCGTCGTCCGACAACAACGGGGTGAGTGCCATGAGCTTGATGCCGCTCCGTGATACAACTGACACGATTTCTTCCGGTCCGCTCACCGCAGAAGGTGGTTGGACACCGAACATCCTGGGAATACTTGTGCCCGGGATATCGGCATCAAACAAGCCAACCCTTAACCCGTGGCGATGGAGTGCCGCAGCCAACAAGGCCGCGATGGAAGACTTGCCGACGCCCCGTATGCCGCTGGTAACAGCTATGACGTGCGTTACCTGGCTGTCTGTCGTAGCAGGAGCGTCGCGCCCAGCAGAATCAGGTATGAGAGTGGCTCGTTGCTTAAGTTCTACCCTGGTTAGACCGTTATCCAGCTCTGTCATTGTTTTCTGAAAACAATCAACCAGCGTTTGTTGGATTGACGTAGTGGAAAAGGGCAACGCCAGCATGCCAATTGATTTGTTTTCCTGAAGCGTCACTGCCGAGATCATGCCCAGTTCCCTTACATTCCGTTCCCTGTCCTCAGGAGGGGAGTGATCGATGCCAGAAATTGAAAAAAGGACATTCTTGTACCCCCCTTTGTCTCCTGGTGCATTTCCAATGTCATACTTAAGGAAATCGAGACTTCTTCGGTAGCGATCAAGCACACCGCTCCTGTTTATTATACTACTTTACAGTACGATAGTCCATTATAATGATACAAAGCAAGAATTATTTGCCAAATTTAATAATTTGACGCACAGGTTGTCCCGGTTTATGGTACAATCAGAACAGACAAGGGTAGGAGGTCAACAAGTGATGTCCGAGCAGCTAGAATCCCGTGTTGGTATGCGTATTCGTGCGTTGCGAAACCAGCAGGGGTTGTCTTTACGCGCACTATCCAGCCAATGCGGTCTATCGATCAATGCGATCAGCCAAATCGAACGGGGGGAGAGTTCGCCCACCCTCTCCTCGTTACACGTGCTGGCA
>JAFGKO010000234.1 GCA_016928525.1 Anaerolineales bacterium
AACCAGGACTTGGGTGTGGTCAAACGGCTTCGCAAGAAGCAGATACCCGCTCTTGCCCTGTCGAGCGCTTAAGTTATGACAGATGCACAAGTTATAAAACAAAAGGAACCATCAAAATGGAAATGAAAAACATCCCCTTCGGCACCACCGATTGGTCGCAGATCGTTCCCACGGAACATAAAGGTGAAACGGGCCTGGCTACCTGGCGCACCCGGCAATTCGATACCATCCGCGTGCGCATGGTCGAGTACAGCCCCGGCTACCGGGCCGATCACTGGTGCAAGAAGGGACACATCCTGTTGTGCCTCGAGGGCGAATTGCATACAGAGCTGGCCGATGGCCGGAAGTTCGTCCTGACCCCGGGAGTCAGCTACCAGGTGGCGGACGAAGCGGAAGCGCATCGCTCCTCGACCCAAACCGGCGCAAAGCTCTTCATCGTTGACTGAGCCCCTACAGGCCCTTGCAGGACGATGCCAATGAGATTCGTCAAGTACCACGCGCTGGGGAACGATTACCTGGTCATTCACCAGGCTGAACTAACTGAAACCCAGATCCAGCGCATTTGTCACCGCAATTACGGCCTCGGCGCGGACGGCATCCTGCTCGGACCACTCGAGAGCAAAACCTGCGATTTTGGGCTGCGCATCTTCAACCCGGACGGGAGCGAGGCCGAGAAAAGCGGGAATGGGCTGCGGATTTTCTCGCGGTATCTGTGGGACGAGGGGTTGGTTCGGCAACAGCCGTTCACGGTCGAGACTTTGGGCGGCGCGGTCACCTGTCAGGTAGGCGCAGGTGGCAGAGACGTGGCCGTCAATATGGGAAAGGTCTGTTTTGACGGGGACAGGATCCCGGTCCTGGGAAGTGCGCGGGAAGTCTTGCGTGAACGCATGAAAATCGGCGATCGTGAATTCGAGTTCTGCGCGGCGACGGTCGGCAATCCGCACTGCATCGTACTGTGTGACGATCTAACGCCCGAATTGGCAAAGCGCTATGGTCCGCTGATTGAGACCGAAGCGCGCTTCCCCAACCGGACGAACGTCCAGTTCATGCGGGTACTGGACCAGGGCAATATTCGTATCGAAATTTGGGAGCGCGGGGCGGGATATACGCTGGCCTCCGGGAGCAGCAGCACGGCCGCGGCGGCGACCGCCTATAAACTTGGCCTGTGCGACGCGGACATCACCGTCCACATGCCCGGCGGGAAACTGAAGATCAGCATCGCGCCGGATTACTCTGCCACGCTGCACGGGCCCGTGACACGGATTTGTAACGGGAGCATAGACCAAGAAATGTTTGAAGAAAGGCAAATCCAATGAGAATTACTGTCTGCGAACTCCCCAACGATCCTACTGCTTTGGAAGGTGCGTGGAAGCGATTGGTCAACCATGTGCAAGAGAACGAAAGCGAGTTTGTGTTGCTCCCGGAAATGCCTTTCTATCGCTGGCTGGCGCATACCCGGAACGTGGATGCCACTCAGTGGGAACAGGCTGTACAGGCACACGAAGCCTGGATAGCGCGTCTGGCGGACCTTTCGCCTGCTACCGTTGTAAGTACACGTCCCATGATCCTGAACGGAAAACGCCAGAACGCCGGTTATGTCTGGGAGCCGGACCGGGGTGCAAAAACCATCCACACCAAGTACTATCTGCCCGACGAGCCCGGTTTCTGGGAGGCAAGCTGGTATGAACGCGGCGATGGGGATTTCTCATTGGCAAACACGTCCAAAGGCAAGGTTGGCTTTTTGATCTGCACAGAAATCTGGTTCAATTCCCATGCCAGGGAATACGGCAAGCAGGGCATGCAACTGCTGATCTGTCCACGCGCCACGCCCAATCCTACCGCGCCCAAATGGGTGGCAGGTGGCCAGGCCGCTGCGGTCGTTTCCGGCGCGTACTGCCTGTCGTCCAACCTGGGGGGCACCACCCCGGAAGGCGGTGATTACGCCGGTGTTGGCTGGATCATCGAACCGAATGAAGGCAAAATTTTAGGCCTGACCTCGCCTGAGCAACCGTTCCTGACGCTGGATATCGATTTGGGAGAAGCGGATAGGGCAAAGAAAACCTATCCGCGCTATGTGCTGGATTGAACGAAACGGCCCTGCAAACTCTCGCAGGGCCGTAATAGTCTCTATATTCTAATGCTATCCATCCAATAATACATCCGCCAACTCAGATGTTGTTTTCAGGATCAAGTCCGCTCCCCGATGTTCGAGTTCACCTCGCTCTCCAAACCCGCACAACACACCCACCGTCTGCGTACCAGCAGCCACCCCGGCGCGGATGTCCACGATAGTATCGCCGATCATCAGGCAATCCTCAGGAGCCACGCCCATCTTTTCAGCCGCATACAGGATCGGATCGGGGTAAGGCTTGGTGTGCTCGGCGGTAATGGCGGTCACGATTTCCTGGAAATAGCCGGTCAATTCGAACTGGTCAAGAAAAGCACGTGTGGACTTATCGTCCCGGGCGCTGACCACCGCCATGGGATACACCCCGCACAGGCGCTCCAGCATCTCTTTGACGCCGGGCACCATCATGAAATGCTTCATCGGGCGCGGACGGTGACGGTTCAACCACTCCCACAACCCCAGCAACTCGTCATCTAGACCAATGATATCTGGCAGACCGATCAAAGCGTTGCCAGGCGATTCCACCCACATCACAAAACGGCGGGCGGCGCGTTGCGGATCGCGGAATAGAAAGTGGGGGAAAAACCGGACGACCTTCTGTACATACATATCATCGGTGTCGCTCAGGGTGCCGTCCACGTCGAAACACAGGGCATGGATGCGTTGCAAATCGAGAGGCATAAGATAATTGTAAACTATTCATATGGATAAATGAAGACACAACTGCTATACTTGTATAGATCACTCCGAACGTTGTTATCCGGCAGTACACTGTAAATAGAGCAAGTACGTGGTATCATTTATTTAGAATCAGGAAGTGGACTAAAATACCTTCAGGTCAAACTGTCTAATGGAGATTAAACCGCCTCAGGGGAAACCCATCACGGAAGAAGACCGTACCCGGCTTGAACTGCTTTATCACGTCAGCCGCGAGGTTGCAGCCGCCTTGGATTTGCGCACCGTGTTACAACGCGTGCTGTTCGAGGCTATCCAGAACGTGGGCGGGGAACGCGGAAGTATTGTCGTGCTCGACGATAATGGTAAAGCTGTAGATTCAACGATTGTATTTGGCGAGCGTATCCAACAAGATACAACCCAGCAATTGCGCGACACCGTAGAACACGGACTGGCTGGCTGGGTGTTGAAAAACCGCAAACCAGCTTTGATCTCCGACACCAGCCTGGACGAACGCTGGCTGCAACGTCCGGATGATGCCAAAAAGAAGACCGGCGCCAAATCGGCTCTGTGCATGCCGCTGCTGGCGCGTGACCAGTTGGTGGGTGTGCTGACACTGGTTCACTCCCAGCCGAATGCATTTGGCACAGAACATCTGGACTTGATGCAGGCCATCGCTGACCAGGCCGGAATTGCCGTACTGAATGCCCGTCTTTATACTGAAAGCCAGCAAAAGGCGCGTGTGATGAGCGCCCTGGCCGAGAGCGCGGCTGCCATTAACACCTCATTGCGGTTGGATGAAGTGCTGCAACGCATCCTGAACCAGACCATCCAGGCTTTGCAAGTGGAAACTGTTGCCCTGGCTCTGACCGAACCGGCCAGCGGCGAGTTAGTGTTCCAGGCTGCTACAGGACACAATGCCGGCAATATTCTCAATCGGCATATTCCATCCGGACAGGGATTGGCCAGTGTCGTCATCAAGAACGGACGAGGGGTGGTCATATCTGACGTCAGCAAGGATCAACGCTTCAAAAACGTGGACAGGTTTGGAGGCATAGAAACGCGCGCCGTTGCAATGGCTCCCATCCAGGCGCCGGGCAAAGTCATCGGTGTGCTGGAGGCCATTAATCCGGTCGCGGGCGAATTCGATATCGACGCTCTGTTGGTGCTGACCGGGTTGGGCAGTCTGGCGGGAACATCTATCCAAAACGCGCAAATTTTCGAAAGGATGGATTCTTCCCACCAACATTATCGGGAATTATTCGAAGACAGCATCGATCCCATTTTGTTGACAGATTGGGACGGCAAAATCATCGAGGCAAACCGACAGGCCTTGGAGTTTAGCGGCTACAATAATAAAAATGTGCACAATGTGACCATCGATAAATTGCATGATGTCAATTGGAATATGACCGGGTTGGGGTTTGATAATCTTAAATCTTATCAAACTTTTTCCTATGACTCAGTTTTACGTAACGTCAGTGGGCGCGCCATACCCATTCAAGTCAATGTGCGACCGGTAGAATTCGAAAATGCTATCCTGTTGCAGTGGATTTTCCACGATATTAGCGAGCGCAAAGCATTGGATGATTTGCGTAACGATTTGATGTCCATGGTCTATCACGATCTGCGTGCACCGCTGGCAAATGTCATTTCCAGTCTTGATCTTTTGAGCGGATTAATAAACGATGAGGATGACGAGGACGTACAATCTATTCTGAAAGTTGCGTTCCACTCCACCACACGCATCGAGCGCATGATCAATACATTGCTGGACATTAACCGCCTCGAATCGGGCCAGGAAATCGTCACCCGGCGCGCTATAGATATATCAGGCCTGGTTGTCGATGCCGTCAATGAAGTGGAACAGGTTGCGGAAAGCCGCAACCAGAAGATCCATATCCAATTGCCAGAAACAGAGAAACTTGCTCCTGTTTGGATTGATGGGGAAATGATCCTGCGCGTACTTATAAATCTGCTGGAAAATGCGGCCAAGTTCTCGCCCCCGGAAGGCCAGATAACGATCAATGCTCAGGCTGAAAACGCCTGGGTGAAGGTCTTTGTG
Source organism: Anaerolineales bacterium (assembly GCA_016928525.1). Next base: position 4,869 of record JAFGKO010000234.1, read on the forward strand.
AAAGATCATGGCCCTGCCATTCCCGTCAGCGAACAAGAGCGCATTTTCAATAAGTTTATCCGGCTACATGGTAAAGACAAACGCAGTGGGCTGGGTATTGGTTTGGCATTCTGCCGTCTGGCCGTAGAGGGGCATGGCGGGCGCATATGGGTTGAAAGTGAAAGTGACAAGGGCAATACCTTTTCCTTCACCCTGCCTGTGGCATCAGAAGAGCAACGAGTAAGAACCAGTGGGGATTAGGGTAAAATTGAAGCTCCACTCCTAACTGCCCAACAGGGCATTTTTCCCAGCCATCCAAGTCATAGAAGGAGCACTGGGAGGGGTGGGAGCATTCAGGAGCACTTCATTTATGGATTCCATCAGTAACCAAGTATATGTTGAAGATCAATATCCCGGTGTGACACTGGGTATTATCAACCATCCCCGTGGGTTGATCCAGGTTGACGCGCCACCTTCGCCGGAAGATGGACGCTCGTGGCGTGCTACCCTGATGAGCTTCGGAAGCGGCCCGGAACGTATCCTGATCAATTTGGATGCGCATCCTGACCGGACTTTGGGCGTGCGCGCCATGGATTGCAGTGTCATCGCCCACGAAAAGACTGCACAGGTTTTCCGTAATCGTCCAAGCACCTTCAAGGCTCAAGGTGATGAAACCGGCGCTGACTGGGAGAACATCCCCGGGCTGACAGGCATCCGGTGGGTTGCGCCTGAAATCTCTTTCACGCATACCATGACCTTGCAATGGGACGATACCCCCATCCTGCTTGAAAGTCATCCTGGCCCAAGCATAGGCGCCATCTGGGTTATCTTGCCGGAAGAGAAAATTGTCTTCGTGGGCGATACCGTGCTCAAAAACCAGCCACCCTTCCTGGCCAGCGCGGACTTGCCCGTCTGGCTGGAAACGTTGGCTCTCTTGCAGAGCAAACCATTTCGCGATTACACCGTGATCAGTGGGCGCGGTGGTGTGGTTACACCTGCGCTTATCAAAAGCCAAACGGATTTCATTAAGGATATCCACAAAAAATTGGAAAAGCTCTCCCAAAAGAGGCCGAAAGTGGATGTTGAAGGGAGTCTTGCCCAACAGTTTCTCTCCAGTTTCAAAGTTCCAACTGCACGCCAGAAACAATATGCCCAGCGTCTCCGCTATGGATTGAAACATTATTACATGCGTCACTATCAATCCGAAAGCAGCGGCAACGAATAAATCCCACCACATAATCCGTTCTGACCCCTGTCCATTAATGGGCCAAGGGTTTGTTCACCACGGAGATCGCTGAATCCACACGCGTACCTGCGGCCCAGTGCAGGCAGAGAAGGATAGAAAGAACTACTCTGTGCTCTTCGTGTGCTCTGTGGTAAAACAAGCAGGAGCCCATATAATTATCCACACTATGAAAATTCGAAGCTTTGTGATTTCGTGGTAAATTATCCCCCATGACCGATCTTTCCAAAAAAGCCCTGAAAGTACATAAAAAACTTCTCGAAACTTATGGCAAACCTATTTGGCGTAACCCCTTGCCGCCCGTGGACGAGTTGGTCTCGACCATCCTTTCGCAGAATACCAACGATGTCAACCGCGACCGTGCCTTCGACTCATTGCGCGCCAAATTTCCGACCTGGGAGCAGGTACGCGATGCAGACACGGATGAGGTGATCGAGGCGGTGCGCGTAGCAGGCTTGGCCAACCAGAAAGGCCCGCGCCTCCAGCAGGTGCTGCGCGACATTACCGCTGAACGTGGCTCATTGGACTTATCCTTTCTTTCTGAAATGCCGCTCGAAGAAGCCCGCGACTGGTTGACCAGGTTCAAAGGCGTGGGACCGAAAACGGCCGCCATCGTATTGTGCTTCTCGCTCAACCGGCCTGCCTTCCCGGTGGACACGCACGTCTACCGCGTGGCCGGTCGCATCGGTCTGCGCCCCGACAAGATGACTGTCGAGCAGGCGCACCCGCACCTGGAAAGTATTTTCCCGCCCGAAACCTATTACGCCGCGCACCTGAACATCATCCGCCTGGGACGCGAAGTCTGCGCGGCGAGGAAGCCGAATTGCCCGGTTTGCCCGGTGCGTTCGTTGTGCGCTTACGAGCCGAAAGCCAAATGATATGGAGTCCAGCGTTTTATCATCCCCGAAGGGGACCTGACGTTGGAAGACATCTCCAACACAAGTGATATGATCGAACGTCCTCCTGTCAGCCTCGAACTAGAAAGACTCGGCATCCCGCATCGCGTTTTTCGCCATGCCGGGAAAGTCACATCATTGGAGCAGGCCGCCCACGAACGCGGGCAGCGTCCGGAGCAGGTGGTGCGCAGCATCCTGTTCCGCACTGGCGAAGACGAATACTTGATGGCTTTGGTCGCCGGGCCAGCGCAGATCTCGTGGAAGGCGTTACGCGCTTATCTCAGCCAGTCCCGGTTGACGATGGCCAGCGAGGCCGAAGTGCTGGAGGTCACGGGATATCCCATCGGCGCGGTATCGCCCTTTGGAACACCTCGCAGGCTCAGGGTCCTGGTTGACGCGAGCGTCTTTGCCGCAGAGGAGATTTCCATCGGCTCTGGCGTCCGTGGAACAACCGTCATCCTGAAAAGCGAGCATCTCAAGCGCGCACTGGGGAAGATGGAAATTGTCAAGCTGATCGAATAATTTTCTGATTCTGGCAGATTTTGTGGTTGTGGCAAAAATGAGGCATGATAGGCCAAAACTCCATCACGAGCCTAGCCAACATGCC
>JAFGKO010000235.1 GCA_016928525.1 Anaerolineales bacterium
ATGCGATTTTCCCGTATATGTGGCGGTTAAATCATTGTTAAAACCACCATATATGGCGTTAAAGTCAATTTTGTCTAAATACGAAATATGAAAAAATGATCGACAATGTCGTTCCAGGTGGCATCATAACAGTGGACAATGTTATCAGCCACGAGGATGAACTGACCGACTTCGTTTCCCTCGTTGAGAATGATCCGCGCGTGGATGCGCTGGTAGTACCGATTGGAAAAGGGATTTTGGTTTGCCGGAAAATTTTGTAGGAGCGATCTGTACAAAGCTTCGATAACAATGTTGTACAATAAGACTGTAAGCAACAATATAGGAGGAATCACTTGGCTGAGACCTTGAAAATTGTTATCCCTATGGCGGGCTGGGGCACGCGTATGCGTCCACATACCTGGAGCAAGCCTAAACCGCTGGTCAGCGTGGCGGGGAAACCTTCACTCGATCACCTATTGGATATGTTTACCACGTTGCCAGATACTCGGAACGTTGAATTTATTTTCATTATCAGCCCATATCTGGGTGAACAAATTCCTCCATACATCGCCGAACATTATCCACATCTCAAGGCCCACTTCGTGGAGCAACAAGAGCTGAAAGGTCAGTCACATGCCCTGTGGCTTGCCCGCAAGTATTTGCATGGACCCATGCTCATCTGTTTTTCTGACACGCTCATGGAAACCGACTTCTCATTCTTGGCAAAAGAAGCCGCGGATGGTGTAGCTTGGGTGATGCCTGTCGAAGATCCGCGGCGGTTTGGTGTGGCGGAAGTCAATAGAAAATTCACAGGACTGCAGCGCTAAAATAAAGCTATACAAGATAGATCCGGAGGAGATGAGATGACTCAACAATTGGGTATTATATGAATAATTATGAAAACGCGGTTTTGGTTTCATATGCCTGGGGTGGCGAGAGTGAGCGCACTGTGGACGAGTTGGAACGCGCTTTTGTGGCGCACGGTATTTGCATCGTGCGTGACAAAAAAGATCTTGAATATAAAAGTTCCATCGATGCATTCGAGCAGCGCATTGGCCAAGGACAGTGCATCATTCTGGTGATTAGCGATAAATACTTGCGCTCAGAACACTGCATGTACGAACTGGTGGAGGCGGACAAAAATCAGAATCTGCGCGACCGCATCTTCCCGATTGTGCTTGCAGATGCTCAAATTTATAAAGCTATTGATCGACTGAACTATATCGAATATTGGGATGAGCAAATCAAACAACTCAATCAAGCCATCAAAAAAATAAAAGTGATAGCCAACCTGTCTGGCATCACCGCTGATTTAGATAAATATACGAGGATTCGGGCCAGTTTTGATCACCTGACTGATCTCCTCAGCGACATGAACGCTCTAACGCCAGAGATACATGCAGCCAGTGGCTTTTCCACTCTGATTGGTGCCATTGAACATATGATGCAAATGCGAGGCAAAACTAAACAAGTCGAGTCAATACTCGAAGCTGACAACGGGCCTGAGCAGTTACCAAGCAACACAAAAATTGTTGGTAACCAAACAAAGCAGAAGATCAATAGAGCAGCAATTTCACCGGTGAAAGCAGAACCACAAATCCCTATGCAAACTCCCAGCGCAGGGGCAGGCAACCTGTTCGATAAACTACGCGGCTGGCTAGATGGATTGTTGGATAACGAATTTCGAAGTATGATTTACTCGCTGTTGTCAGTCGCCGAACAAAATCAACTCTCCCTGCCTGTGCGCCAGATCGATCGCAGTACGTTCCTGGGCGATATGCAAAGCCTGGGGCGGCTGGAACAGGTGGAAGCATACCTATTAAAGAAATATTCGGACCGCTTGAGGAAATAGACATGGATACTCAATTCGAGATGCTCAGCGCCTGGCTAATCACACTGCTCGAGCCAGAGTTCAATAAATTGATCAATGTGTTGGTCGAGCCCAGAATTCGCTCGAACTTGTCGTCCGCGTCCACGCGAGACGAGTTTTTGGGTGCTATGAAAACCCTGAGCCGGCTAGACCAGGTGGAGGATTATCTTACTCAAAATTATTCCGACCGTCGGCCCAAGGACAACTTGTCAAAGCCAGCCCCTGCATCCGAACCCCTTGGCGATTTGTCAGTTCAGCCCATCCCATTTACGAACCGCCAGGATGATCTGGATTATTTCCTGGCACGCCAATGCCCTCCCTACGTACTGTTGGATGCCCCACCAGGATATGGTAAGACGGAGTTGTTGAGGAGGCTGAAACAATTCTTCAGCGATAAATGGGAATGCGTTCATGTGATTGTTAAGGAGCACGATAGTCTGGATGAAGTGGTGTATGCGATTGCCGATGAGCTTAACCTGAGAGATCAACTGCAGGAGGAACCGTTGCTTCCGCTAAACTTGCGCCTGGCAAGCGCCATCAAAGGCCGGTGGAGCGAGATCAGCACCCAGACTCGGGATGAAAACGGGGAGGGCAAGAATGGCTTGGTTTTTTTGATCGACTTCGATGGTCGCCCTGTACTCCAGCTTATTAAGGATTTCATTGAAAAACTGATTGCAGATGTGCAGGAAACTCTTCACTCGCTAGATTCTTTTGATAGATTGCACCATCAATTTCGGGTGATCATAGCCGGCCGCTACCTAGCTGCACAACGGGAAATTAAACAAATTAATGCGCCGCCGCTTAAAATCCACTCCCTCTCGCCTTTTGATTACGATGTTATTTGTAACTCGGCAGGAGACTATTTGCCCCAGGAAAAGAAGCTGGCAATGCAACAATTGGCTGCCCACTTACTATACTGGACCGGTGGGCACCCAGAGTGCGTTGCTAAAACCCTGCGGTTGTATGCTGCAAAGAACCTTGGCGTTGATAAATTCACCAGGCATTTTTCCGATGCGGTTTGGGACGACATCGTTCAACCTGCCGCAGCCAGCGTCCATGGCGGAATACCTGGCCAAAAGGGTTCAAAAAATATCATCGATCGGTTGAGCGTTTTTCGATATTTTGACACGGCGATTCTAAGGTATATGATCCAGAACGACGAAGATTTTAAAGACTTTGACAATGAACACAACCTAGCCGATGCCCTAACGGCCACCTACCTGTTAAGCCGTAAGGGGCGTTTCATTCAAGACGATGTAACCCGGCGCCTGCTGGTCATCCACCTGCGTCATGAAAGGCCGGATAAATTTCCGGGTCTCTGCCAGCAAGCGCAAGCATTGTGTGCTGAACGCCTACAACAGTTGATGGGTAAAGAACCCCAAACCTGGGTGATCGAGTATCTATTTCAGGCGCTGCAGAACCACGCTTTAACCATCCAAGACAAAAAAGCTCGCCAGACCCTGCAGAAGGATTTCTTCCAGAAGGTTGTTCCTCAAGCATTGGATCTGTTCATCTCTAACATTCCTGAAGATGATCGGCAGGCCGAGCAAGAACTTCTTGGCCAGAAAATGGATGATGATTGGGAATTCCAGTTTACGCTCAACTACTACCTGCGCGACGATGAGTATACTGAGGCACCGTATCAAGTGTTACTGAAGCAGGTTTTTGAATACTTGGCGTAATAAAGCTCCTAATGATATTCATGCTCCGCCTGGCCGTTTTTGATCTGGATGGAACGCTCAAGGCTGTTCGCAGTCCCTTTAGCCACGTCAGTGAGGCGCTGGGTGTGCAAGCCCAGGCGGAGAGCATTTTTGTGCGCTTTCAGCGCGGAGAGATTGCCTATCAGGATTGGGGCAAGTTGGAGGTTGCTCTTTGGCAAGGCACTCCGGAATGGCGCCTGATCCAAATCATCCACACCATTCCCTATCGTCCGGGAGCCGTGGAATTTGTACGCCGGCTCAAATCTGGAGGCGTGACCGTCGTTCTGATCAGCGCGGCATTCCGACAGCACGTAGAGCCAAGCGCTCAGGAATTAGGAGTTGAGTTTGTGTGCAATTCAATCGGCGTTGCCGATGGCCTTCTGACGGGTGATTTTTCCAGCCGGATCAATGGACGCAACAAAGGCAAAATCATCAATGATTTGCAAACCCGTTTTGGCATCAGCCGGGATGAAACGCTCACAGCCGGTGATACGGCTGGTGATCTCTCGATGTTTTCGGAGTCAGCTATCAGCATTGCTGTTGACCCCGAATCCCCGGAGGTAGGAGGAGCGGCCAGCTTGCTGTTGCCAGGGAATGATTGGCGACAAGCCTGGGAATTGATCGACGTCTTACGACCAGGCTGGCTGCCACCCGGCTAACGGCACCGTAGTGCGATTTATTCAACAGTGAAAGCAGGAAAACAGAATGACGAAGCAATTAACCTTTATCGGCCGCCAGCCCGAGCTGGCAAAGATTGATAGCCTCATCAATGAGTGGGACTCGCGCCGGGTGGTATTCATCAACGGCGGGGGCGGTATTGGCAAGACCCGCCTGCTGCAGGAAATCTACGCCCGTTATCGGATGAATGCGAAGTTATGCGTTGCCGAGATCATTGATCTGGATGATCCCAATCTGCGCTCATCAGAAAGCGTTGGCCAAAAAATTGCCGATCTTGTGGGTCTCAGGTATTTCATTCCTTATCACGAGCTATTGAGAGACTGGCACAAGATGGAAAGAGCCGGGGTCAGTCTGGCGGGCCTGGATTTTCAAAGCAAGAAAGTGCGCCAGGCTTTTATCGATAATTTCAACCAGGCGACCGCCGGGCAGCGAGGGGTGCTGCTTCTGGACACAACAGACCGGTTTGGAAATACTGAGCTTTGGGATTACTTGAGCCATTTGATCGGCGCAGCCAAAAATGTCGTTTTTCTCATTGCAGGCCGGAATGCTGCCAACTTGGGGACACAAATGGCAAATGACCTGGGCGAGGATGTACTCATTGTCGATCTTCAGCCATTGGTAGCAGAGGATAGTGAAAAATATCTACAAGAGAAGCTGGCGCTTTTACACATCCAATTGTCGCCCGAACTGTCAAAAAAGCTGCTCATCCTGGCGGAGGGGCGGCCCATACTAATCGATCTGGCAACAGAGTGGATCGCGCGCAATATTCCTCTCGAGTGGATGCAAAGAGGTGATGCAGAGGCGCTCAAGAAGCTCTCTCAAGAGGGGCTCCAACAGCAGCGGAAGCACTTCGAAGCCAATTTGGTCCTACACATTGCTGAGGTGCGGAACGCGATCGACCGTCTGACTCTGCTGATGTCGCGCGTCTACCCGCTCAAGCCGGAAATGGTGGCACAGTTCCTCGATCTTTCACTGGAAGAGGCTGAAGCCCTGGTGCAGGAGGCGAAAACCTACGTTTTTGTGAAGCAACTGCCAGATGGGCGCATTTCTCTCCATGATGAAATGCGCCGGATGGTGATTGATTATGTCTGGCCGGAGCTCGATCCCGATGGCGACCGCCGGCGCCGAGACAGTCGGGCAGCGATTGCCTATATCGAGAAAGAGATCGAAGCTCTGAAGAAGCATATCATCACGCTGGCAAGCGTCGAAGATCTCAGAGCCATGATTTTGCGCGACACCCTGGAGGGAGAACTGTGGGTGCAGGAGGAACAGCGCCTGCGTCACATACTGTACGTGGATCCCGATGAGGGAACCAATGCCTTCGTCGCCATTTTCGATGAAGCCAACAAAGCCTATCACCCTCACATTCGCGGTCTGCTGCTTGAAACGATCCAGCCCTTTTACGACAGCCTATCGTCTGAGCAACGGCATCAGGTGAGCCGGCGGAAAGCGCAATATCTTTTCGATGTTACCCGCTATACAGAAGCTCAGGAAGTATTGGTCAATCTGTTAGCGAGACATGACTTGCTCACTCTTGAACACATCGATCTGCTCATTTTGCTGGGCAACACCGAAGTCCGGCTTGGCAATGTCAGCGTTGGAGTTAGTGAATTTGAAAAGGCGCACACCCTTGCCCAGGAGATCGAGTCCGTCACCGTACGTGCCCGGGTCAAGAATATGTTTGGGTGGGGCTATCGGCGGCTGGGACAGTTCGAAAAAGCGGTCGATTACTACAGTGAAGCGCTCGATCTAATCGGGCAAGGCGATAAAACGCCCGAAAATCAAACTCTCGAAGGAGAGATTCTGAACAACATGGCGTATGCCTACAGCAGGCTGGATGAGCGGGAAGGGGCAACTGTCGCAGTGGATATCGTTGCCCGGGCTGAGAGGCTCTGGCAAGCCCTGAACAACCAGCGCGGATTGGGTAGTCTGTATATTGTTTGCATGACAATCTACAAACGGCGGCGAGAGTTCGAGAAGATTCTGAAATATGGCGACCTGGCTGAAGCCATCTTCGGACCACAAAATGACATTGCCTCTCTGTGCAGCATCGGCTACGAGCGTGGGGTTGCTTATTGGACCTTGGGCCAGTCGAAATATGAAGAGCAGAACTTCACCGATGCCGAGACGCTATTTCGCCAGGCTGAAGAATGGTTTAAAAAAGCGCTCAACTACCAAATCAAGCTCTACATTCCCGATCACTTATATTGGTTGGCTGAAACCTATATCTCGACCGGCCAACTAGACTTGGCGCTTCAACATTGCGAGGAAGGCTATCACCTTGCCCAAGACCCCCGCGACTCACGCTACCACCTGTTTCTGCTGGCGCAACGCGCACACATTGCCGGGCTGATGGATCAACTCGATATACTGGATGAACTGCGCGAAAAATACAAGATCTACGAAGTTTATCAGGAGGAGACCGGATTTGAAGAACCCGGAGCCGAAGGGCTATATGCCTACTTTTTTGCCAACTTGGCCCTGGAGCGATATTTCCATGACAGAAGCCAGGCAGATATGGCCACCCAGGCTATTACGTCTTACCAGGCTGCGTTCCCCAAGATTGCCAAGCGGGTCGTTTACGGAAAATACCCATTGCCTAAGCTATTAGTCAAGCTGGACGAAAAGCTCAACTCAGCTAGCGATCCAGAGTGGCTCGAATTCAAGAAAAAACTGGGCTATGCCCTCCGCCAAACCTGGGATACTATCTACATTGAGCACACCAGCTTGACCAAAAAATACCCTTATGCAATTTCCCACTTCGATGCTTGGCGCCGTAGTTAGCGGGTTGTAAACGCGCAGGCTTACTAACAGTGAACTATACTTTGCCCCCTTATATGCCGTCACCAAGAGTGCTGGCGCTCTTGCGCAAGGAAAAACACCTTGCTCCAACCGAGGCGCCGCAGCAGTTGTTGGAACGCGTCGTTCGCGCCCTCTTCGATGTCGAGGTCAAATTTGGCACCACGTCGGCTGAAATCCGCCGCGCAGCCGAGGAATTTGCCGCCTACTTTGTTCAGGGCTATTTAATGCTGGGAGGCCCAACGCTCTACAACGCTGGGCGGAATAAGGGCGCTTTGACTTCGTGTGTAGTCATCCCAGTTAACCTGAATGACAAGCTAACAGCGCGCCAAACCATTACATCCTACTTCAAGCAAAACATGGGTTCTGGTTTTGATTTTTCCGAATACAAGGAGCCCGTGGAGCTCCTGCGCTGGCTGAATCAGCTCTCGGGCGAAGAGGCTGCTACTGGGCAGTATGATCGAATTATTGGGAATATTGGCATGCTGAATGTTTCACACCCGCGCATCTGGGAATTTGTGGATGCCAAGCGGCAGGGCGAGGATCTCAGGTATTTCAATATTTCAATCAACGTTACCAAAACATTCATGCAAAAAGCACAACAGGGAGAACAGTTCGACTTGGTTGATGGACAGACCATTAGCGCGGCAGACTTGCTCGCCCGAATTTCCGAAAATGCTTGGTACAATGGGGAACCAGGTATCGTTTTTCTGGAAAGGATGAATGTCGATAACCCAGTTGCAGAGCTCAGCCCCTATACCAGTATTCCACCTTGCAGTGAGATGGGGTTGGCGGCTGGAGAAACCTGTCAATTTGGTTACGTTAACCTGGCGAAGTTATCACTGGACGAAAAATCTGGAGCCATCGATTACCTAACTCTAGGCGCGGTTGTCAAGTCATTGACGCGGGCTTTAGACAACGCCATTGAATACAGCCTGGCATACTTCCCGACTGTTCAGAGTGTCAACCTTGCCCGGCTCAAGCGAAAAATCGGGATTGGCGTTTGTGGTTTAGCAGATTTTCTGATCGCTAACGGGATACCCTATGACTCCCCAAAAGCCAGATCGTTGGCCAGAGATATCCTCTCTTTTTTGAATTTTGCTTCGAAATGGGCTTCAGTTCGGTTGGCAGAGCAGCGAGGCGCTTGTTTGGCAATGGGATACAAGCAAGAAAACCGTTACTTGTCAGGGCATTTCCTGGAAGATAAATATGCTGGCCGTCCAACCCGATCGGTTTCAACACAAGATTGGCTTGATCTGGCCGATTACATTCGTCAGTGTGGCCGACTGCGCAACATTTTGACCACTGCGCTACCACCTGCGACAATCTCCGGTTTTCTTGAAACGTCCCTCTCCATCGAACCCTTGTTTAATATTTACGAGGGTGATAAAAAAGATGTTCGCAGGAGCATCAAAAGCTTTCTTGTCAAAGCGCTCAAAGATACCCGGCTCACTAAGACTATTCTGCAAGAAGCTATCGCGGCAGATAGCTTTCAAAGCATTTCTGCCCTACCGCCTGAAAGCCTAGACTGCTTAAAAACTGCAAAAGAAATCTCTAGTGATGGTCATCTTCAGATGGTCGCTGATTTGGCTGGTATGCGTGGTGTTATTGATGAGGCTGCGTCAAAGACCGTCAACGTGCCCAATTCGGCCACTGTTGAAGATATCAGGAATGTTTTCCTATCCGCTTATCATCTAGGTCTGAAAAACATCAGCGTTTATCGTGACAAGTCGAGAACCTATCAACCTGAAAAACTATAGCGCTTGCCCGTGGAGGAACTTATGCATCAAGATAATCTGCCCCCTCAGCGACCCATGATCGCAGTAGGTGTTCTAATCAGCAACTCGCGCGGCGAGATATTTCTGGCGCGATCGCTCACCAAGTGGCATGGTCGCTGGATCATTCCTGGAGGGCATCTAGAATACGGTGAATCCCTACAAGATTGTGTCAAGCGAGAGACGCGTGAAGAATTGGGGATTGAAATCACAGATATTGAGTTCATCCAGATTCAGGAAGCGCCTCCACCCCTAGACGAGTACTACAAACCCGAGAAACACTTTATCTTTATCAATTTTGCTGCCCGAATGGAAGAAGACCATGCTCAGATTACACTGCAAAACAGCGAACTGCAAGAATTTTGTTTCAAAGATCCTCAAGAAGCTTTATCAAAGCTCCAGATAAATTCACCCACTCGTCGACTGATTGAAAAGATCGTGGGCACTAAATCACAATGAAAGTTTCTATTACCTGTACAAAAACCCAAATTTCCCCAACGATGCGCTCGCGCCAAAGGGAAGCAGTAGATCAAAAAAGGATGATGGAGAAAATATCAAAATGATCCAAAAGCTAAAGATTGTCTTGCCCATTGCAGGCCTCGGCACTCGCTTGCGCCCACATACCCTGTATCGTCCCAAGCCCCTGATCAGTCTGGCCGGTAAAACGATATTGGACTACGTTTTAGATAAGTTCAACACACTTCCGGACACGCTGGAAACGGAATACGTTTTTATCGTAGGAGATACAGGAGATCAAATCGAGACCTACATGACAGAAACCTATCCAGACAAGATTGTCCACTACTTTGTGCAGGAGAAAATGCTCGGTCAGTCCGATGCGCTCTATCAAGCGCGGGAGTATATGAAGGGACCTGTACTAATTTCATGGGGCGACTCGATCATTAAAACCGATCTCTCGGTCGTCGTCGATGAACCTGGGGATGGTATCATCTGGGTACAGCCGATGGATGATCCACGCCAGATGGGTGTCGCCGAGCTGGATGGGAATGGCTTCACCACCCACCTGATCGAAAAGCCGAAAGATATCAAGAACAACTTGGCAATTGTCGGTATTTATTATTTTCGAGATGGCGAAGCGCTGATCGACGCCATCGAAACCCAAAGAGATCGGCAGGTCACACTAAAAGGGGAATTCTACCTGGCGGATGCAATTAACATGATGCTCGAACGGAAAGCAAAAATTCGTACCTGTCAAGTAAATGTTTGGCTGGATGCAGGCACACCCAAAACTCTATTAGAAACCAATCACTACTTGCTCGAGCACAACTATTCCAACTCCAGCACAATGGAGCAGATGCAGGATATTTTGGTCATCGATCCGGTTTTTATTCACCCTTCCGCAAAAGTACGGCGCTCGGTGATCGGGCCGTTCGCATCCATCGGTGCCGATTGCCAGGTCGAAGACAGCATCATTCGAAATTCTATCCTTGAAGATGGTGCCCAGGTTACCAATATGATTCTCGAAAATTCGCTTATCGGACGCAAGGCGCAAATTCAGCGTCGCCCAGGTATCATCAACGCCAGCGACTACACCTCGTTAACGCTATGAGCGAATCATAAAGAACGCCACCCTGGCAGATTTAACTATTCATGTCGATCGTCGAAGGTCACTCGGTTAGTCAATATGCAGAGTCATCTTATATGTTGCACGGGCAAGGTCTGCGCCTGGAGATTGACCAAATTTTAAGGGACTGGCGTGTCACCTGCTCAGCAGCCCGACCATCATGGTCTTTTCCGATACCCTTCTCGAGATGGGTTTCTCGTTCCTCGCTGAGGAAAAAAGCAGCGGGATGGCTTGAGTAAAAGCTGTCCCGGCCCGCGCCGCTTTGGGTGGCCGAGGTCAATGAAGATGGTTGGGGCAAACGCCTGATAGAAAAGCCGCAGACTAAAGAGAACAACATGGCCGTGGCCGGCTGCTACTATTTCAAAAGCGGCGAAGACCTTATGGCCACCATTAAAGAGCAGATGCATAGAAATGTTCAGCTAAAGAACGAGTACTTCCTGACAGACGCGATCAACATCCTGATCGAACATGGTGCCTTTATGCGCGTTGAGGAAGTGGACACCTGACTTGATACTGGCACGACTGAAGCCACCTTGGAAACGAACGTAATTCTTCTCAAGTGCATGAATGAAAAACAGGAAGAACGCCCAAATGTAAACATTCTCCCACTGGTATTCATTCACTCGCCTGCCGAGGTTAGTGAGGCTGTCATCGAACCAAGCATCTCGATCGGGCCCAACTGCAAGATCAACCAGGTCGTCATCCAGGACAGCATTATCGAAGAAGAGACACACATCAAGCAGGCCGCGCTGACTCACTCCTTACCGGTCGCAACTGTGTTGTAGAGAGGCAGCCAAATAAAATTGCACAATAGGCTGTGCAAATTTTCACAGGAGAAATCACTTGGCTGAAACCTTGAAAATCGTCATTCCGATGACAGACTGGGGCACACGTATGCGTCCGCATACCTGGAGCAAGCCCAAACCGCTGGTCAGCGTGGCGGGCAAAACATCTTTCGAACATCTGATGGATTTATTCGAGACGCTGCCCGAACCTAACCGCACGGAATATATCTTTATCGTCGGACCATATCTGGGGGAAACGCAAATCCCGGCCTTTGTTGAAGAACATTACCCCGGTATTACCGCACATTACGTGGTGCAGGGTGAGATGAAGGGACAGTCTCATGCGCTGTACCTGGCGCGCCAGTACCTCACCGGCCCGATGCTGATGCTCTTCTCCGACACACTCATCGAAACGGACTTCTCTTTCCTGGAGCGGGAAAAGAGCCATGGCGTGGCCTGGGTCAAGGCTGTGCCCGACCCGCGTCGTTTTGGCGTCGCTGAGGTCAATGAAGAGGGCTGGGTCAAGCGCCTGATCGAAAAACCACAGAGCGTAGAAAACGACCTGGCCGTGGTCGGCTGCTATTATTTCAAAAGCGGCGAAGATGTTATGGCCGCCATCGAAGAACAGATGCGAAGAAACGTTCAACTCAAGAACGAGTATTTCCTGGTAGACGCAATCAACATCATGCTCGAACGCGGCGCTCTGATGCGCGTCGAACGCGTGGAGGCATGGCTTGATACCGGCACAATCGACGCTACCCTGGAAACGAACGCTTTCCTGCTCAAGCGCATGAACGCCATACCCAAGGGTTATCCAAATGTGAAAGTCCTCTCACCGGTCTTCATCCATCCGACTGCCGAAGTCAGCGAAGCAGTCATCGGACCAAACGTCTCGATCGGACCGAATTGCAAGATCAACCAGGCAGTTATCCAAGACAGCATTATCGAGGCGGGAACACGCATCCGGCAGGCTGCGCTGACTCATTCCCTGATCGGTCGTAATTGCGTTGTGGAGGGGCAGCCCAACAAGGAGGAAGCCTCCTCTCTCAATATCGGTGACAATTCCGAGGTCCGCTTTGAAGCGTGACCTGGTCGAGTGTCGCTCCGATTCGAACTACGCTGAGCGTCCGCTTTCATTGATGTGGGAGGGGCAGCGACTGGAAATTGCTGAAATTTTAGCGCGCTGGCGCGGACCCGCAGAAAGAGGTTTCCGCGTGCAGACAGCCGATAAGCAAGTCTTTGAATTGACCTATCGGGAGGTTCCCGATGAATGGCAAGTCCAACCAATTTAACATGTCATTGCGAGCGACCATAGGGAGCGCGGCAATCTCCCAATTGCGAGGAGATTGCATCGTCACTACGTTCCTCGCAATGACATAAGCAAATGGAGGCTCAATGCAGGAAATCGACAGCGTGAACTATCTCTCGAAGCGCGTGGCAGGTTTGAAACCCTCGGGCATCCGCAAGTTCTTCGACATTGCCGCGACGATGAAGGACGTGATTTCGCTTGGCATCGGCGAACCGGATTTCACCACTCCCGAACCGATCTTACAGGCCGGCATCCGCTCGCTGCAAAACGGCGAGACGCATTACACTTCGAACTGGGGCAAGCTTGAACTCAGGCAGGCCATCGCGGACAACCTGAAAAATCTGTACGGGGTTTCCTACAATCCGGCAGATGAAATCATCGCCACGGTAGGCGTTTCGGAAGCGCTTTATTTGACCATGGTCGCCATCCTTGATCCCGGCGACGAAGTGATCATTCCCACGCCGTGCTTCGTTTCGTACCAGGCAGAAGTACTGCTGGCAGGCGGCGTGCCGGTGGAGATCCCCAGCAAGATCGAGAATAATTTCCAGCTCGACCCGGACGAGGTCCGCGCTGCGATCACACCAAAAACAAAAGTGATCTTTGTTGGCTACCCCAGCAACCCGACCGGCGCGGTGGCCGAACGCGAAACCCTGCTCGAAGTGGCGAAGATCGCGGAAGAACACAACCTGCTGATCATCTCGGATGAAATCTACGACCGGTTGGTGTACGGATTCGAACACGTCTGCGTCCCGGCGCTGGGCGAGAGCATCAAACGCCGCACGATCCTGCTGGGCGGCTTCTCGAAGGATTACGCCATGACCGGCTGGCGCATCGGCTACGCCTGCGGGCCGGCCGACATCATCAAAGGCCTGGTACGCATCCACCAGTACACCATCATGTCCGCGCCGACGACTGCGCAAGATGCCGCTCTTGAGGCCATGAAAAGCGGCAACAAGTATGTGGAAGAAATGGTGATGGAATATGACCGCCGCCGGAAGTTGCTCGTCAACGGACTCAACCGCCTCGGCCTGCGGACCTTCGAGCCGCGTGGCGCTTTCTACGCCTTTCCCAATATCCAGGCATCCGGCATGGACGATGAAACCTTCGCCGAAACCCTGCTCAAAGAAGAGGGTGTGGCGGTTGTCCCCGGCAATGCCTTCGGGCCCGGCGGTGATGGTTTCGTGAGGGCTTGTTACGCAACAGCGTACGAAAAGATCGAGGAGGCCCTGCAGCGTATGGAACGTTTTATGAGCAGGCACGGATAGTTCAAGAACCAGTAATCAGTATTCAGTGAGGGCGGACTGAGCTTTTGCCACTGCGACCGGTTGCCTGCGAAACTTGTAGATACAACCAATGGTAAGGCTACAGGCCTGACCCACAAAAAATAAAGCCGCTCACGCGGCTCTTCGATTTATGCTTTTTCCACCGTCACCGGCTGTCTGCGGAACTTGTAATCCACCTTCTTCGAGAGCACCTTGCCCACCAGCGACTCGGGCACATCCACAAAAGTATGTTGGTCTTCGATGAAGATCTTACCAATTGTATTACCGGGAATGTCGGCGTGAAAGGCAAGCGTACCGACCACGTCCGCCGGGCGGATGCCATGCGCACGTCCCAGGCTCATCGAAACACGCACCATACCCTGCTCGTGCGAGACCTTCGAGCGACGGTCGGGGCGTTCCCCACGGCGACCTCCGTTGCGATTGGATTTGCGCTCAGCGCCGCGCTCGAACTTGCGTGGCTCACGCGTTTCTTTCTTCACCTCGCTGACCGGCGCGATCGGGCGCTGTTTCTCGTCTCCTCGTGCCATTTTCAGGGCGGCGGCGGCAAGCTCCAGTGGATCGTGACCGGCTTCGACTAACGCGGTTACCAATTCCAGCTCGCGCTTGTAACGTCCGCGGTTAAGCCAGACGTTCATCTTCTCCAGCAATTCGTTCTCGCGCTTCTGCTGGATATCGATTTCGGTCGGCAGAGGCAGGTAGGTAAATTTCTGATGCGTAAAACGCTCCACGCCAGACAGTTTGCGTTTCTCGCGCGGTGTGACCAGCGAGATGGCCAGGCCGGTCTTGCCCGCGCGTCCGGTGCGTCCCACGCGATGGACATACACTTCGGGGTCGTCGGGCAGGTCGTAGTTGAAGACGTGCGAAATGTCGTTGATGTCCAGGCCGCGTGCGGCCACATCGGTGGCCACCAGCACTTTGACTTGATTATTACGGAAGCGGGAAAGTACGCGTTCCCGGGCTTCCTGGCTCAGGTCGCCGTTCAAAGTTTCAGCAGGGAAGCCGCGTACAGTCAACTCGTTGGCCAATTCGCCTGTACCCACGCGGGTGCGGGCAAAGATCAGCGCGCTGGTAATATTTTCCACTTCGAACAGACGCGTCAACGCGGCTAGCTTGTCACGTTCATTGACCAGGTAGCAACGCTGCTCGATCATCTCAGCCGTGACCTGTTCGCGCTGGATGGTCACGGACTGCGGGTCGCGCATGTACTTGTCGGCCAAACGGCGGATCGGCCCGGGCAGGGTAGCAGAAAAAAGGGCGGTCTGACGCGAGTCCGGCGTCTCGGACAGGATTTTCTCTACGTCTTCGATGAAGCCCATGTTGAGCATCTCGTCCGCTTCATCCAGCACAACGGTC
>JAFGKO010000236.1 GCA_016928525.1 Anaerolineales bacterium
CGTAACATATCTCGATTTCCAGAAGATTTTATGTTTCAGCTTTCTTACCATGAGAAAGCCGAGGTGGTCGCAAAATGCGACCACCTTAAGAACTTAAAGTATTCCAGCGTGAGTTTACTACGCCAATAGTTATTTGCCATAACGACATGAACAACCTGATAAAACCACCGTCTTTTAGATTAAGTCCAGTTTGGATATTTGAAGTTTGGTTGGTCGTTTCAAGTTCGGTGTAAGCGGTATAATAACGTTAGGAATTTTAGGATTATTTTTTAAAATTGGCTGATCAGGAGCATTGTTGAGAGTTCTCAACAACGCCTTCGATCACTCGCTGGAATGCGAATAGAAAGCAGCAGTTCCCTTGCCGGCGGCATCGGTCTAAGCGGAGGGGCCTGTGGGGCATTGGGGGCCGCACTCTGGATCGGTGAAATGAACAGCCTCAAGCTAGGCGCAGGTAATTTTGATTTTATAAATCCAAGAGGCCTCTGTTGTACCGGAAATATGTCGTGAGACCGTTCACAAGATCAAGGAGCAGCATGAAAATCGACATCAAGGAGTATCGCGTTCAGGCAGGTCTAGAGGTGAGACTGAAAGAGTGGCCGACGAAGGTGGAGTCGTTCTATAGCTCGAAGGAACACTACACGAAACTATTGACGGAGCAAGTGCAGAAATCGAGCGATCAGCAAGCGGTGCTGTACGCGCACAATCGCTACGCGTTGCTGTTGATTTTCCAGGGGATGGATGCGGCGGGCAAGGATGGTGCGATCAAGCACGTCATGTCCGGGGTCGACCCTCAGGGCTGCCAGGTGTTCAGCTTCAAACAGCCCACCGTCCATGAGTTGGAACACGATTTTCTGTGGCGCACAACCCGCTGTCTACCGGAGCGGGGACGCATCGGCATCTTCAACCGGTCGTATTACGAAGAAGTACTTATCGTGCGGGTACACCCGGAGATTCTCCAAGGACAGAATTTGCCGGATGAAATTCTGAAAGACGCTAAATTCTGGGAGCGCCGGTATCGTTCGATAGTTGACCTGGAAAAACATCTCCATTACAACGGCACGCGTATTATCAAGTTTTTCTTGCACCTGTCAAAGGCCGAACAGCGCCGGCGATTTCTGGCGCGGATTGATAATCCGAAAAAGAACTGGAAGTTCGGCCAGGCGGATATGCAGGAGCGTGCGTTGTGGGAGGACTACCAGCATGCCTACGAGGACTGTCTGACGGCAACGAGCACCAGGAACGCCCCATGGTACGTTGTGCCAGCGGACGATAAAAAGAACGCCCGGCTCGTCATCTCGCAGGTGATTCTCGATACCTTCGAAAGCCTGAAGATGAGCTTTCCGCAGCCCGACAAGAACCGTCTGCGGGATTTGCAGTCTATTCGCACGCACTTGCTTGAAAAGTGATGCATGATCACACAAATTAACCGGAATCATCGATGTATTAGCCGCGGATTGCTCTGAATAAACACGAGAGAAAAAAACATCATGCGCCGCAAAGACAGAGAGATCACCGATGAGAGAATCATCAGAGGCATACTCGAGACTGCCGGAATCTGTCGGATCGCGATGGTCGATGAAGGAGTGCCGTACGTCGTACCGCTGAACTACGGGTACAGCAATAATGCATTGTATGCACACTCTGCGCCAAGCGGTCGTAAGATCGACATACTGAAGCGCAACGACACGGTCTGTTTTGAGATCGAAAGCGACAGTACGATCATCATGCACGCCGAACCGTGTCGTTGGGGAACCCGGTCGCGGTCTCTGATTGGCTACGGACGAGTCGAAATCATTATCGATTACCAAGAAAAGAAGCGCGGTCTGGATGTTCTCATGGAGCATCACGGCAAAAGAGGCCGGAATGTGTATGACGAAAAGCAGTTGAGCGAGCTGGTGATACTCAGGATACGGATAGATAGCGTTACCTGCAAGCAGCTCGGTAACTGGGATTGAGGAAAGTAATGGCTAAAACACAAATGAAAAGCACTTCGATTGCACAGCTCCTTCTCTTTTTGCTTATAATTACCTGTCCATTGCAGGGAGCAACTGATACCAACAGGACCAGGGTCGTTCTGCTGGGAACGGGAAATCCTAATCCCGATCCCATGCATTCGGGATGCTCGATCGCGATTATTGTCGATGACATCCCCTACATTGTGGATTTTGGGCCGGGACTCATCAGAAAGGCCGCTGCCCTGTCACCACGTTATGGCGGAACCGAAAAGGGACTTGCCGTAGAGGAGTTCAAGACCGCATTTCTCACCCACTTACATTCTGATCATACCGCTGGATACCCTGACCTGCTGCTGACTCCTTGGGTAATGGGAAGGGATGAACCACTGGAGGTATTCGGCCCCGAGGGGATAACTGAAATGACAAACCATATCCTGGCTGCTTATCGACAAGATATTCAGTATCGTTTATTTGGTTCAGAGCCCATAAACGATCAGGGGTGGAGAGTCAATACGCATGAAATAACAGAAGGTACAGTCTATAAAGATGAACGGATAGAGGTTGAAGCCTTTCTCGTACAACATGGCAGTTGGCCGAATGCATATGGGTTCAAATTTACCACCCCTGAAAGAGTGATAGTGATTTCCGGCGATACCGCTCCCTGTGAAAATATTGTGAAATATGCAAAGGGAGCGGATTTGTTGCTTCATGAAGTATATTATAAGAAAGGATTCGATCAAAAAGACGAGTTGTGGAAAGAGTATCACTCAACACATCATACATCGACGCGTGAGCTCGGGGAACTCGCCAAAATAACAAAACCAGAATTGGTCGTTTTATATCATATATTGTTCTGGGGCGCGACGGATGAAGACTTATTGCAGGAGATCGCAGAAGTCTATGATGGCAAGGTAGTAGTGGGAAAAGATCTGGCAACCTTCTGGAAATAAGGCTTCTGAGCATCTTAGCGGTTCATACGCATAATCGGTCAATAAGGGAGAACAGACATGAGACAGAGAAGGCTAAACGCTCTATTGATAATCGGTAGTATCGGTGTCTTCACCGTCGGCAGTAATGTAGCCGTTCAATTATACCGTGCGTTCGGTCAGAACAAGGATATCTGGTGGACCGCAAGGAACATGCCTTTGCGCCTTGATGAGGCAAAACACCGATTCGAGATA
>JAFGKO010000237.1 GCA_016928525.1 Anaerolineales bacterium
CTGAATTCTGGTGGCTCATTTTGCCAAGCCCCGTTTCCCCTTTTCGCCTGCTGACATCCCTACTTCTCCCATATTGAGAATTGCTGGTACTGGCTGGCAAGCTGGATTCTTACCAGATCGAGAAACGCTATGTCCGCAAAGGCGGTCAAATCTACTGGGTGCGCCTGACCAATTCAGTGGTGCGCGCGCCTGATGGAACGCCACAATATCTGGTAACCATGGTCGAGGATATCGACGCGCAAAAACATACATTCGAGGATCTCCAGAAATCCCAGGTGCGCTTCCAGGCCGTATTTGAAAATGTCGCCGTAGGTATTGCGCTCATGGGCCTTGACCGACGTGCCCTGGAGGTCAACCCTGTCACAGAGAAAATCGTCGGCTACAGCGCTGAAGAGTTGAAAGACATCGACCCGCGTGAGTTGGCTCTTCCTGAAGACCTTAATGTGGATAACGAATCATTTCCGGAATTGATTTCGGGCAAACGTAATTCCTATGTCATGGAGCGCCGTTATCGTCGTAAAAATGGTGAGACTTTCTGGGCACGCATCAATTACTCACTGGTGCGCGACCTGGATGGCAATCCAGAATACCTGGTTGGTATGATCGAAGATATCGACGACCAAAAACGCGCCTCTGAGCGCTTGGCTGCCCAGGAGGCCGAGCACCGTTGCATCCTGGAACAACGCATCGCAGAGCGCACCGATGAACTTAACAAAGCCAACCAATTGCTCCAGCAAAAAGCTGCGCAGGAGGCGGTCACGACCGAGCGCACACGCCTGGCGCGCGATCTGCACGACGCCGTCACACAAACTTTATTCTCAGCGACCCTTATCGCAGACGTGCTGCCTGACATCTGGCAAATTAATAGAGATGAAGGCAAGCGCCGCCTCGAAGAGTTACGCCAGTTGACCCGCGGCGCCCTGGCAGAAATGCGCACCCTGCTGGTGGAACTGCGTCCGAACGCGTTGGTCGAAGTGCCGTTGTCCACCCTCTTGCGCCAGTTGAGCGAGGCGCTCACCGGCCGGGCCAGGATCGATATCCAGGCCTCGTCCGAAGGCGAGCGGGCACTTCCGCCTGATGTTCAGGTAGCGCTCTACAGGATCGCCCAGGAAGCGCTCAACAACGTGGTCAAACACAGCAAGGCTTCACAGGCGGCAGTCGTACTGCGCCTGGGAGACCAAGTGCGCCTGAGCGTGACGGACAACGGTGTGGGCTTCGACCCAACCAGCGTCACCGCTGACCATCTCGGGTTGAAGATCATGAGTGAGCGTTCGGAGGCCATTGGCGCAAAGTTCAGCCTGTACAACGAACCCAGCGAGGGCACGCAAGTGACTGTTACCTGGCAAGCGAAGGAGATACCATGACTGACGAGACAAAAATCCGTGTAATGATTGTGGACGACCACGCCGTGGTGCGCTCCGGGCTGGGAGCCTTTCTCTCGGTCATTCCAGACTTCGAGCTTGTGGGCGAGGCCGAAAACGGGGATCTGGCCGTCGTCCGCTGCGGCCACCTGCGCCCGGACGTGATCCTGATGGACCTGATGATGCCTGGCACTGACGGCGTCACCGCAACCCGCCTCATCCGAGAACAATTCCCAGAGACACAGGTCATCGCCCTGACCAGCTTCCAGGAAGACAAACTGGTGCAAAATGCCATGAAGGCCGGGGCAATCGGTTACTTGATGAAGAACGTCTCGGCGCAAGAACTGACAGCAGCCATCCGCGCGGCTAAATCCGGCAAGATGACGCTTTCTCCAGAGGCGGCCCAGGCGCTTGTCCATGCCACGCAACAAAGCTCCGAGACCGAACTCCTGACCGAGCGCGAACTGGAGGTCTTGACGTTGATGGTAGATGGCATGAACAATGCCGAAATCGCTGAACGCCTGGTGGTCAGCCTTTCGACAGTCAAGTACCATATCAGCAACATCCTGATGAAACTGGGCGTGGAAAACCGTGTGGCGGCAGTCACCACTGCAATGCAAAAGAAACTGGTGTGAAGCCGGTTTTATTCTTTTTGGACACGGGATTCACGGAGAAGGACGGATATTTTCTGTATACCACGGAAAGAAATCCATACATTCCGTGACATCCGTGTCCGTTTTTTGTATAACCTATCCACTTGACCAGGGGGCAAACTCACCCTAAGACGGGTGTAATCTTATTTCCGTACATGTAAACTGAAAGCAGATAAGGAAACAAAATGATCCGAATTCTGCTTGCCGACGACAACCAAGACTCACGCTCAGCGCTGGCGCTCCTGCTGGAGACCCGCCTGGGCGCAGTCATCGTTGGGGAAGCCTCCACCATGGAATGTCTGTTGGAGCAGGCTGCCATTACGCATCCGGATGTTGTGCTTCTCGATTGGGAACTGCCCGGGAAACCGGAAGCAGACCGAATTGTCGTAGTAAGAAGCGTGGCGTCCAATGCGCGAGTGATCGTGGTCAGCGCCCGCCCAGAGTCTGCCTCTCAAGCGATTGGAGCAGACGCATTTGTCAACAAAATCGATCCGCCAGAACACATCTTGGCTGTTCTGCAAGAAAGGAATGAAAAATGATCCGCAGTATGACTATTTGCTTCTTCGCTGCAATCCTGCTGGCAATCGTAAGCGTCCCTTTCATGGTGTTGCATCCAGGCGAGTTCGTCCTGGGTGGTCATTACCACATTGGCCCCGGTGAAACCTTGAAGGAAGATGTGAGCTTCTATTTCACGCAGGTCACAATCGACGAGAGCGCATCAGTGGATGGTCATGTTTTCCTGTACAGCAGCACCCTCGATCTGCACGGACGTGTGACCGAAGACATTCACGCCTTCGAGAGCGACCTGGCCTTGCGTGAGACCGCTCGCGTGGATGGCGAAATCGACGAAATAGACTTCATCCATTGGACACTTCTGCTGCCCACAATTACTCAGGTTCCATAACCCGAACCATGAAAAAGAAGGAAATTTGAAATGAAAACCGCTTTAGTTCCTTCCCCCATCAGTTTGAACGTTATCCTCCTTGCTCTGTTGTTTGCTGCGGTGGTCTTCATCGGCATGGCAGGCAAAAAAGCGCCGCTACTCTCCAACATCCGTGTAGACATTATCCTGGTAGTCATTATCGGGATGGCGATCTGTTCGCAAGGCGGGATCGGGCGTGTAGCAGCGACAGGTCAATGGTCTCACCCGCTTTCGATCATTGGTTATGTTTTAGGTGGATTGATCTTGCTGGTCGCGTTGTCGGTCTTCGTGGGCTGGAAACTGCCCTATATCCAGACCGATCAGCAGGCCTTGCTGACCATTGCCATCCTCGCAAGTTTGAAAGTTGTGAATGCAGTGGTACATAGCTTTCTATCGCCCGGTGTGTAACAAAAAGGAAAATAACCATGGCACAAACTCTAACCGCTTTATCCTTCTGGCTTCATTCTGTAGCTACAGTCATATTCATCGGACACCATCTCCTATTCTCCCTGATTTATCTGCCTGCATTTGCAAGAAACCAGGAGAATCCCGTAAATGGGACAATTCTCAGCGAAATCTCCAAACGCAGTCGCATCTGGATATACGCATCTTTGGCTATATTCATCCTTACAGGGATCTATCTCATGTTCGTTGACCCAAGTTATCTAGGGATAGGTAATTTCAACAACTTATGGAGCGTTATGATGCTGGTCAAGCACATCCTGATCTTAGGGATGGTGGGCATGGGATTCTGGTATAACGGTCTTATGCGCGTTGGTCCGTTGATGAGCTCGAATAGCGGAGCAGCCCAAGCGATTTCCCGCTTTCGGCAGTATTCTAATTTGATGGCGACTATCGGCGTACTGGTCTTATTATTAACTGCTGTCTCGCAAACACAATAAAGGAGTGCCCAATGAAAATCACCCTTATTATTGCCAGCATTCTCGCCACCCTATTTCTTCTTGGCTGGTTGGGATTACAGATCAAACCCGCTCCATTCTCTCCTTATCCGGAAGAGACACCGCCGCTGGAAACTGTCCCGCTTACCGATGGGCTGCCTGCACCAGTGGAACGTTTCTACAAAACAGTTTATGGGGACCAGATTCCGGTCATCGAAACAGCGGTTATCAAAGGCCGGGCAGTACTCAGTCCGTTTGGACCCAAGATGCCTGCGCGCTTCATCTTCGTTCACAATGCAGGCAAGGATTACCGCCACTACATCGAAGCGACCTGGTTCGGGCTGCCCGTTATGAAGGTCGATGAAGGATATGTGGATGGCGAAAGTTTCTTCGAAAGCCCGATGGGCAACATTTACAATGATGCCAGCACCAATCAAGCTGCAAACCTGGCGGTCTGGGCCGAGGCGGGATGGTTCCCCTCCATCTGGCTGACGGATGAGCGCGCCCGCTGGGAGGCCGTGGACGAGAAAACGGCTCTGTTGTTCGTCCCGTTCGAAGATCAGGAAGAAAACTTCGTGGTGCGTTTCAACCCCGAGACCGGACTGATCGACACGATGGAAGCTATGCGTTACCGCGACTCTGGCGATCAGGCTAAAAAAGTCCTGTGGATTACCACGAACGAGGATGGAGAATTCATCGAAGGGACAAAACTCACAACCGTTGGCTCAGTCACCTGGCTGGACCAGGGTAAGCCCTGGGCGACATTCACGCTAGAAGAGGTCAATTACAACGTGGATGTGAATGAGTATATCCGGCAAAGAGGGGAGTAGGAACCTGCTCCCTAATATAATACCCACGGTTGAAAATTGCGCATCCCTGCTCGTAAAAAAGCGCAATTTTCAACCGACCTGGGTTTAGATTGTTAGAAGGTAGTAAAACTATGCCTCTCGCTGTGTACGTTGTTCTTGGATTAATCCTGCTGATCCTCATTGTCGGCCTGATCTGGCGCCACCACTCGCTGCCCTGTCCCTCCTGGTTGGGCTGGATGGTCGAAATGGACAACCCGTTTACCGAGGCCAATCGCGCCCGCGTCATCATCGGACATTTAGGGCTTGCTCCCGCTATGAAAGTGCTGGATGCCGGCTGTGGCCCGGGACGTCTGACCCTGCCCCTTGCGGAGACAGTTGGTCCCCAGGGCGAAGTGACCGCGCTGGATATCCAGGAGGGGATGTTGGCGCGCGTTCGCGAGAAAGTGCAGACGGCTGGGCTGCAAAATGTTCAGTTCGTGCAAGCTGGGTTGGGAGAAGGGAAACTGGCACAGGTTTACTATGATCGGGCTGTTTTGGTGACAGTCCTGGGCGAGATCCCAGATCAGGCAGCAGCTTTGCAGGAAATCTATGACGCACTGAAACCAGGCGGCATCCTATCTGTGACCGAAGTCATCTTCGACCCACACTTCCAGCGTCGTGAAACAGTGCTGCACAGAGCAAACGCGGCTGGCTTCAAGGAGAAAAACTTCTTCGGCAGGAAACTGGCATATACATTGCATTTCGAAAAACCTGCTGATTGAGAAGTATCCGCATTTCGAGGACAGTTATCTTATGAAGACAAACAGCACCATCATCCAGGACCGCCAGTCCGCACGCGGATACGACGACCAGGCGCGCAAAGCCAACTGGTTCGGCCCGGAAGTCGTATTTGGCCTGGCATATGAGTTTGTCAAACCCGGAGACTCCCTGCTTGACTTGGGGATTGGCAGCGGCTTGAGTTCCATCCTGTTCCATAAAGCCGGTTTACAGGTATTTGGGCTCGACGGTTCCAGTGAAGCGCTCGAGGTTTGCAAGTCGAAAGGCTTTACAGCAGGGTTGAAAGAACACGATTTGCGCGATCTGCCTTTGCCGTATCCGTCCCGTTTCTGCAACCACATTGTTTCGATTGCAGTGCTTAATTCTTTCAAGGATTTGGATGGGCTTTTCCAGGAGATTGCTCGCATCATAAGGCCGGGAGGCATCTTCGCTTTCACTGTGGAAGAACAAAAGCCGGGTCAGGAGGACAGGTATGCGATCAACCGGGTAGAAGTCTCTGAAAAACCAAAGGAAGAAACGGCTGTCATGCTGTTCCGGCATAGCACGGACTATGTCACCCGCTTGTTGGATCAAAATCGTTTCACCCTGCTCAAGACGCTCGAATTCGTTGCTTTCAAGTATCCGGCGGAGAACAGAGATATTTTCTTCAAAGCATATATTGCGCGAAAGGAGTAAGGCTAAGTTTGGAGATTACCTCGAAAACTGGTATGACAAAGCGTTCCCCTTTTTCATTCATCCTTCGTCTGCTGGCAATTCTGATTGCTCTCTTGCTGTTTCTACCGGTGGCTTTACTGCCCGTATCTACCTCCGTGCCGGCCTGGGCTTGGATAGTGTTGGCTCTTGCAGATACAGCTTTAGTTGTCCTCCTGTTTCGCCTTGCGCCTGCCTGGCATGGCAAGGCTATCGGCCTTACCGGAATGGTAGTGGTGGGACTCATTGCCATCGTGGCCTCACAATTTTTTGCCGCTACCCCGCCGATCACAGATGCGAACGGTAAGCCGATCCCCGGTTCTATTGCTACGTTGGAAAAAGTCACCTTGAACGGCAGCGAGCAATGGATCACCATCCGCAGCCATGACGTGAACAATCCTATCCTGCTTAATCTTGGCATGGGCGGCCCGGGCGGAGGCGGATTTGCCACGCGCACGCTTTTCGAACCTTTAGAAGAACACTTCGTTATTGTAAGTTGGGACGAGCCCGGTACGGGCAAATCATACAATGACATCCCAATTTCCACTCTCACGCCTAAACGCTTTGTCGAAGATGCGCATGCCCTGACCTTATACCTGCGCGAGCGTTTCCACCAGGACAAGATTTATGTCTATGGCGTCTCATGGACCAGCATTTTGGGTGTCTGGCTGGTGCAGCAATACCCTGACCTGTATTATGCCTATATCGGTAACGGACAAATGGTCAACACCACCGAGAACGATGTCATGGGATATGAGTTGGCGCTTGATTATCTGGCCGAGAAGGGCGATACAGAACAATTGGAAACATTACGCCGCAATGGCCCGCCTCCATATCGCGGGGAGGGTTTGCTCGATAAGTATGTCGCCTACCTCGATGTCCTCAACGAGTATATGGGCGCGCCCCGCTACACTGTCGTCGTTCCGATCGTGCCGTTCCTGGCCCCGGAGTATGGACTGGTAGACAAGGTGAATCACACACGCGGTTTGATCGAGTCTTTCACTGTGGTATACCCGCAGTTGGAAGACCTGGATTTCATGACCCAGGCTGCAAAGCTGGATGTGCCTGTATATATCTTTGCCGGACGCGAGGATGTCAACGCCATGTCGTCCCTGGTCGAACGCTATTACAATATCCTGGAAGCGCCGCACAAAGAATTGATTTGGCTGGATGGCGGGCATGGACTCGACGGCAGCAACCTCGACCAGTTTGTAGATGTCATGGTGAACACCATGCTGGCGGGTACCCAGCCTGCGCATTGAGTTAGACAAGCGCTCGAATGGATGACTGATCAATGACACAAACACTCCACCCATCCCCGCCTCACATCCGGACCCCAAGCTGGCGTACCGGATTGAACGTTTTGCTCGGCTTCATCGTTCTCTACGTCACCATCTGGATCGTCAGGGTCATCATGGGGGTTGTTCCGAACATGTTGATGAGATGGCTGGGAGCCACACCAAATTTCCGCGCATTTATCGGCAGCACGTTAAACCATGGCGTCGGTATTGTCTTCTACATCGTGTTCCCAGCATTAGCCTTACGCAAAGTGCTGGGAATCGACCCCAGGCCAATCTTCTTTCCCATCCGAAAAGGTTGGTGGCAGGACCTGCTCTTCGGCTTCCTGCTTGTCGCCACCATCCTGGCATTGTTCTTTGTCATCGAAGTAAAAGCCGGCTGGCTGATTGTGGAATCCTGGAACTGGCAAAACATAGAGTTGAATGCCTGGATCCGTGTCCTTTGGGTGGGACTGTTGGTAAACACAGGCGTTGCCATCGGCGAAGAGACCATCTTTCGCGGCTATCTTCTCACCGGCCTGAAAACTGTCTGGGGAAAACGGATCGGCCTAACGCTGATGATGGTCATCTTCGGACTATTCCACCTGCCTGCTTACTTTGAGGGAGGCATGCGCTCGGGCACATTGACCCTGGCAATTCTGCTGGCCTCTTCGTTTGGTTTGATGTTTGGCCTGATCTATCTCCGCACTGGATCGTTATGGTTACCTGTCATCCTGCACTTCACCTGGAATTTTGTGGAAACCGACCTGTTCAATCTGTCCGCTGACTCGACAAACCCGAACCTGATTGGCGCGCTTACGCGGCTGCAAAGTCCGCTGACCATGACCGAAATCGGTTTTGGAAATGTCGTCGTGATAGAAATGTTGGCGTTTGCCATGATTGCGTTTGGCGTATGGTTATGGCTAAGAAACAGACCCACGGACACTATAACCCACCTGTCCACATGACCAGTATAAGACTCCCCCAGTGGCGGGGGAGTTTTTGTTTCATCGAGTGTAAGATAGAAACACAGTTAGCTTCAATCAAGGAGTCCGGCATGGCTACTTACACGATCATTTTGTTTCTTCTTTTGGCGACCACGATTATGCCCACAACTATCGAGAACCACTTCACACAGGAAGAACTGGCTGAGATGGGGATTCACCTGGACTCAGCCTCTATTGTGGAAACGCGATGAGCTTACACATACGAACCTATCGAAGCGAAGATGACTACTGGCGTATCCGCGAGTTCTTGCGGAGCGTCTCCTTGCTCAACAACCGCCATGATTATGCCTGGTCGCTCCTGCGCTGGGATTACTGGCGCTGGCATGTCAATGAAAACATCTTCAAGCTCAGTTTGCCGGATGTGATCTCCCTTTGGGAGTCAGATGGGCAAATCATCGCTATGCTCAACCCGGATTCCCCCGGTGAGGCTTTCTTTCAGATCCACCCTGATTTTCATGAGGAAGAGCTGATCTCAGAAATGCTGGATATCGCCGAGGCAAAACTCCCCAACACAAAGGATGATGGCAAAAAGGAATTGATCGCCTGGGTCAACGCGGATGACGACTTGACGAAAAAGCTATTCGCAGAACGCGGTTACCTGCGCTCGAAATTCTTAGCCGAACACATGCGCCGCCGCTTCTACGCCACGCCTGTGCCTGCTTCCGTTCCCCCGGCTGGATACACCGTCCGCGCGTTGGGCGACGAAGACGAACTCCCTGCCCGCAGTTGGCTCTCCTGGAAAGCCTTCCATCCCGACGAGCCTGACGAAGATTACCAGGGCTGGGAATGGTACCGGAACGTGCAGCGCGTTCCCCTCTATCGCCGCGACCTCGACATCGTAGCAGTTGCGCCGGATGGAGAACTGGCCGCCTTCTGTACCGTCTGGTTCGACGATGTGACGCGTACCGCAGTCTTCGAGCCGGTGGCCACACACCCAGAGTACCAAAAACGCGGACTCGGCAAAGCCGTCATGGCCGAGGGCCTGCGCCGCGCTGAGCGACTGGGAGCTACGCTCGCCACCGTCAGTTCCTACGGCAAGGCTGCACACGCCTTGTATGAATCAATGGGGTTTACCGAGTTCGACCTGCTCGAACCGTGGATCAAAGAGTGGTAATCTGTCCACAGATAAAAAAACTTTTTGTGATCACAGGAGTTCATAAAATGACAGAAAGCAAGCGTATGTATTATCTCGACAATTTGCGGGTGGCCGTGATCATCCTGGTGATTGCGCATCACGTCGGCCAGGCCTATGGCCCGACTGGCGGCTGGTGGCCGATCCAGGAGGAAGCAAGGGCAGCATTGCTTGGATCTTTCTTCACCGTGAACCGCTCGTTCTTCATGAGCCTTTTCTTCATGATCTCCGGTTATTTCACGGTGATGTCTTTCCGCTCGAAGGGAGTGCGGGCATTTCTAAAAGACCGCTCTCTCCGGTTGGGAATCCCGGCCCTGGTCTTCGGTCTGATCATGATCCCGATGAAACTCTTCGTCTTTGCGCCCGCGGATGGTCCAAGACCTTCGGTTTTTCCGATTGACGTAGGTCACCTGTGGTTCCTCGAACACCTGCTGATCTTCAGCGTGGGTTACGTCCTCTGGCAAACGCTGCGCGGGAACCGCACTGAGCCTGGGCAAAGCCAGGGGAATCCGCCGGGCTATCTGTCGGTCCTGATCGTTGCGCTGGCGCTGGCTGTCGTGACCGGGGTGGTGCGCATCTGGTATCCAATCGACAAATGGGTCTATCTGCTGGGATTTATCCGCGTGGCGTTTGCGGATGTCCCCCGTGACCTGGGTTTCTTCATCATCGGTGTACTCGCCTACGACCGCCAATGGTTCCAGAAGTTTGCCGCCAGAGACGGCTATATCTGGCTGGGGATCGGTGTGACCCTGGCCGGGTACTGGTACACGTACAACTTGGTACTATGGAAATTCCTGCCAACCAGCGGTATCACGATGGATATTATTCGCCTCGTCTGGGAAATGCTGCTGTGCTTCGGCATGTGCATCGGTTTGACTGTCCTGTTTCGGGAGAAGTTCAACTTCCAGGGCCAGATTGGCAAAGCCATGGCCCAAGGCCAATACGGAGCGTACATTTTTCATGTCCTGTTTGTGCTGCTATTCCAGTTTTTGGTTATTGGCCTCGCTATGCCCCCGTTTGCCAAGTTTGTCTTAGTGACCCTGGCCGCTGTGCCAACCACGTTCCTGTTCAGCTATTGGGTCAGGAAACCGCTACATTTATGAAGAATGAATTCAAAATGTCTAGAACATATCTATCACTCAATGACATCATCCAAATGACCCAGCAGGTTGGGGAGAATTGGGCCGTCGCGCATGCAAAGCGACTGATCGAACTCATCGAACAAATTAGCGTGGACTCCCCGTATGATTCTCATATCATGGAATTAGCGGCATACATGCATGATTGGGGTGCATTTCCAAGCTATGCTCAAAAAGATGTAGAGCATGCCGTACGTTCACGGCAGATTGTGGAGGCAGAGATCCTGCCACGCCTGGATTTGACAACAGAGCAAAAAGCTGTTTTGCTCGAAACCATCGAACTGCATGACTATCGCGATATGCGCACTACAAAATCGAACGAAGCGCTGTTGTTGCGTGAAGCGGATATGCTTGAATTCCTCGGCGCGATCGGCCTGGCACGTGAGTTCGCGCGCGGGCCGAAAAACGTGGAAACCTGTTACAAACGAGTCCTGTCACGTCGTGATGGTATTTGCGGGCGCTTCACCATTCCACGTGCGCAGGAAATTGCCCAGACCCGATTTGAGCGGATGAATGCATTCCTGAAAGAGTTGGAGGAAGAAAGTCTGGGCGTTATGTAGTGATAAATCTGTCCACTTGACCAGTGCAAGACTCTCCCAGCGGCGGGGGAGTTTTTGTCTAAAAGGATATATCATAAGGGCATATCCGATGGGATCATCAGGAGATTGCAATGCAAC
Source organism: Anaerolineales bacterium (assembly GCA_016928525.1). The sequence continues at coordinate 11,344 of JAFGKO010000237.1, forward strand.
AAGAAAAAAAACGCACTCCAACGCCGCTACGCTCTGGACTGGATTCGCGTATTCGCTATTTCGACGATCTTCGTCTTCCACTCCAGCCCCCTTCACGACAAATCCTAAAGAGCCCATAATCATCCAAAGCTGAAAGGAAATTGTGATGAAAAAAATTATCAAATTCGTTGGCATTTTGGTCGGACTTGTAGTTCTGACTATTATCATCACCACCCTGCTCACCCCCTGGATGGACCGCTGGGGTGCAACGGACGAAGAGGTCGCCGCAACATACCTTGGCGATGAGTTGGTGCCCGAACCGGCCAGTTTCGTCAACCGCGCCATTACCATTAAAGCCCCACCCGAATACATATATCCCTGGATCGTTCAACTGGATGCCACGAGAGGTGGCTGGTACAGCTATACCTGGCTCGAAACTATGATCAATTGTCCAATGGATAATGCTGACCGCATCCACCCGGAGTGGCAGAATTTGCAGGTGGGCGACGAAGTCAAAATGTGCCCGGGTGAGTTTGCCCCGCCGCCGTACATCGTGGCGCAGATCCATCCGAATCAGGCCATCGTGATGGGCCACCAGGAAGGCGGAGAATGGGTCGACCTGTACCAGTTCGTCATCGTACCCCAGGCAGATGGTACCTCCCGCCTGATCCTGCGCACCCGTACCATGATGGTTGGCGGCATGTGGACCATCATCCATCCAGGCGCATTCATCATGGAACGCGGTATGTTGTACGGGATCAAGGAACGCGCCGAGCGACTGGCTTCGGAATAGGAGCAAAGCATGAAATTCTCAGCCTGGTACGGGATCGTGGTCGGTTTCTTGATGATCGCACAGTGGACATTCTTCATTGCTACGGGCAGTGTCCCTGAGTTACAGACCGAGCCTTTCAGGATCGCCTTCCATCTTGCAGCAGAATTTACTTCTGCGTTGATGCTCATCGCGAGCGGCATTGCGACGCTCAAATCCATCGCGTGGGGTAAAAACGCCCTGCTGGTGGGACTGGGCATGGTGGTCTACAGCGAAATCGTCAGCCCGGGTTACTTTGCGCAGTTGGGGCAATGGGCGCTGGTTACCATGTTCGCCGTCCTGCTCTTTGGAGCTATCTTTGCTGTGATGAGGTTGTTGAAGGAGTAAAGCATGCGCAAGAATCAATCCAGTCTCACCGCCGTTGGGATCGCCATTGTGCGCGGAATCGAATCGGAAAAACCGGAAGACCAGCGTATCTGTTACGATCCCTATGCCCGCCAATTTGTTCCTCCTTTTCTCTACGGGTTCGTGCGTTTTTTTGACAGGATCGGTTACAGCGAGATCAAGGGCCCAGGTGTAATGGGTTTTTTGACTGTCCGCGAACGGCACATCGACGAGTATCTCAAAACCTGCCTGGCGAATGGATTGGAACAGTTGGTCATCCTTGGCGCAGGGTACGATGCGCGCGCCTATCGCTTCGACGAACTCAAAAATGGCGTCAAGGTCTTCGAAGTGGACCATCCCGCCTCGCAGGAGGACAAACTGGAGAAATTGAAGCAGGTCTTCGGAAGTCCGCCTGCGCATGTCGTTTATGTTCCGGTTGACTTTAATTCCCAACGTCTCGACCAGCGTTTGTTCGAATCCGGCTACGATGAACATCGCAAGACGCTCTTTATCTGGCAGGGCGTGACGCAGTATCTCACCTCCGAAGCGGTCGATGCCACCCTGGCTTTTATTGCGGAGCATTCCGGTGCGGGCAGTGCGGTCATCTTCGATTATATGTATCCGACCCTGCTGGATGGCACCGTCAGGCGCGGCGAGGTGTCCAATATGCGCAGCAAACGCTGGGCAAGCGGCGAAATGATGACTTTCGGGATTCCGGAAGGTAAAGTCACTGAGTTCCTCGAGCAACGCGGTTTCACCCAGGTGCGTGATGCGGACGCTAAATACCTGCACGACACCTATTTCACCGGCGAGAACGCCAAACGGACAGTGGCCTACGGTTATGCAATCGCTTCGGCGGTTGTCAAGCCAAAACCATAACCTACCCACTTGACCAGTTCCAAACTCCCCCAGCGGCAGGGGAGTTTCTTTACATAATGGGTAGAATAGCATTAAGCATCTTCTCTGAAAGGAACCATTGATGACAACACGATCTTCCTCCCGTTGGCCCTGGATCATGCTCTTCTCGCGCATCAGCCTTTTTATTGCGGTTCAAGCGCTGTTTGCGCTTGGTTTTCTGCTGGCAGACTCACCCAGCGCCTGGGAAAGCTCTGCCAACTGGTGGCCGTTTGTTGTGACCATTGCCAATTTCATCTGTGTTGCCTTGTTAGTCCGGTTGTTCAAGCAAGAAGGCGAGCGATTCTGGGATATTTTCCACATCCAACAGGAACAATGACTTATTCTATCCAGCCCTTTACTTTTGCATTCATCACCGCCTGAGTGCGATTTGCCACCCCCAGCTTGTCCAAAATGTTCGCCACATGTTTCTTGACTGTGTTCAGCGACAACACCAATGCGTCGGCGATTTCCTGGTTGCTCTTGCCGTCCGCCAGCAGGTGCAAGACGTCCAGTTCGCGGCGGGTAAGGGAAATCAAATCTTTAGCGGAAGCAGGTCTGGATATGGAAAGGTGCGCAATCTCTGTTTCGCGGCGTATCACGTCCAGTAGTTCGTTCAAATACGCAGACGAGACCTCTAATCTGTCGTAACATTGCTCAATCAAGTCCAACAGGGATTTTCCCTCGTCAGCAAAGATACGCACATAACCGCCCTGCGCGCCCATGTTTAAAGCTTTGCTGAGATTCTCAACAATTTCATCGCATCTTCCAGCATGATGAAATGCGTAACATTGTAAAATCAGGGTCTCGATGTGAGGCGTGACCCGTTCGCGGCGTTCGATCTCGGGCAGCAATTCGTCGAATTTTGCAAAAACATTTTCCCCGCGCAATACACTTGCGCGCAACATGACCAACTGCGCCATTTCACGAATGGTGTAAAACATCCCGGCCAGTTCGCTTTCGCTGTATGTTTTCATCCACTGGGTGGCGCGCGCCAGATCACCCTGAAGCAGGTAAATTCGCACGCGAAATATGTTCACAAAGGTGTCGTCGAGAACGGTGCTGGTACGCTCGGCTGTCTGGAGGGCCTGCTCGAGGTAGGCAACGGCGGCTTGCCAGTCCTTGCGTCCGGCTTCCAACCGCGCCAGCGCCAGGTAACCGTCCATACTGGCCATTGGCTGCCAGATCTGGCAGTAGGCGATGCCCTGCTCCGCATACCGAATGGCTTCATCGAAGCGGTTTTGCTCGCGTAATAGCTCAGCATAACTGACGTAAGGCATGCCCAGCAAAACGGTGTGCTGGCCCAGCCTTTCCTGCGCGTAGCGGATGGCCTGCTGGAAAGCGCGCTCTGCCAGCGCCAACTCCCCACGCACCTGATGAGTCTCGCCCAATTGCGTATATGCCACGATGGTCACCAGGGGATTGTTCAGCTTGTGGGTCAGTTGGATGGTCTCGGTGAACGCGTCCACAGCCTTGCGCGTTTCCCCCAGCAGGACACCGTTCAGGCCCAGGTTGAAATGCAGGACGCTGTGCAGGAAGTCATCTCCTTCGGACAACAGGACAAATGCTTCGGATATCTCATCCGTAGCAGCGACCCAGCCCTGGAAAATGCCCGTCAGGATGCGCAGCGCGCTCGTTTCGCCCCGCAGCCTGTCCCCGTTCTCACCGGCAGGGATCAATGCCTCGGCATGACCGGCGCAGGCTAACGCCTGATCGGCGTCCAACGCGATGATGCTGGCCCAACCTTTGGCAAGCATCAAGCGCGGACGCTGCATAACCAACTCGGGGGGCAAATCCGAGAGCCAGTTGAGCAGGGCGGATTGTTCGCCGCGCTGGAGCAGGTCGATGTATGTCGATTCGATTAAGTCTGCAGCACGCTCGAAATCCCCGGCGTGGGTGGCATAGTGAATGGCATCGTCATAAATCTCATTCTGTTCGGACCAAAGACTGGCTGTCTGGTAAAGGAACGGGATTTGCTCCGGATAACTGCGGTTCATCTGTTGCCGCAAAAAGTCAGTAAACAGGGCATGATAACGGAACCAGGTTCCCGAAGCATCGAGCGGGATCAGGAATAAATTGGAACGCTCTATACAGGTCAGCAACTCGTTGACAGGATAAGATGAATCAAAGAGAACTTCACAGAGGGGCGCGCTGAAACGGTCGAACAAGGCGGTGCGCATCAAAAAACCCTGCACCTGCGGCGATTCGCGGCGCAAGACTTCCTCGGCCAGATAGTCAAAGATATGTGCCTGTCCGGCAGGGATTTGCCAGTCAACGGGCTGGCGGGCAAGTGCAATGGCGGCCAACTGCAAACCGACCGCCCAGCCTTCCGTGGACTGGTTCAGGCGGACGAGTTCATCCGGCGTAAGATGTATTTCCATCACCTGTTCCAGGAAGGCGCGCACTTCTTCGGGGCTAAAGCGCAGGTCAATGGCTGAAATTTCGGTCACCTGGTCGAGCGCACGCAGGCGAGCCAGGTTCAGGTCAGGTGTGGTGCGGCTGGTGATGGAAAGATGAAAATTGGCCGGGCAGTGTTCGAGCAGAAATTGGATGATTTTGGCAATCCCCGGACTGTCAGCAGCATGGTAATCATCCAGGATAAGGATGAAATCATGGGGGATTTCGGCGAAATCATTGATCAGTGAATACAACACACCCTCTTCGGGCAGTGCCTGTCCGCTGTGAAGCAGGGCCAGGGCGGTCCCCCCGGCCTGGGGCGCAATTTGCTGTATGGAATGGATAAGGTAACTGAGAAAACGTTCAGGAGCGCGGTCGGCAGCTTCCAATGAAAGCCACGCGACCGGGACCGAAGCACTCTGCGCCCAGGCTGCCACCAGGGTGGTTTTTCCAAAACCGGCCGGGGCGACGACCAGCGTCAACACACGCTGCGAGCCATCTTCCAGACGTTCCAGCAAACGTGAGCGCTCGATCCGCTTGGGCCGGGTGGGTGGAATACTGATCTTGGTTCGCAGGAGTTGGAGCATACAGGAAGATTATACTCTGCGCCTTCTCCATTAGCATCACTGACCAGGCCTGCTTTATGGTGTGGGGCGTTGTTGAAAAGATCCCTTTTGACTTTATAATGTGACCGATGCCGAAACTCCGCTTCCCTGCAAAAACAATCCCGGTTGCCTTTTTCATCCTGACCATCTTGACCTACGGCCTGATGCTCCCGTGGACTGGGTTCTACTGGGATGACTGGCCGTTCGCGTGGATCGCGAATTTTTTAGGATCGTCCGAGTTTATTCCCGCCTTCGAGCCTTTCCGTCCCTTTCTCGGCCCAATCTTTTTCGGGACCACCAGCCTGCTACCGCCGAATCCACTCCTTTGGCAGTCCCTGGCTTTGTTCCTGCGCTTTGCTCTGGCTTGGGCTATTTGGTGGATGTTTCGAACCATCTGGCCCAAAGCCAAATGGCAAACGCTGACGGCTGCGCTGTTCTTCCTTGTTTTTCCCGGTTACAGTCAGCACTGGGTGGCTTTTACTCACATAAACCAGGAGTGGATTCCCTTCCTTTTCTATCTTCTTTCTTTTGGATTTACAGCCAGAGCATTTCGAACACCCGAAAAATCCAGATGGTTCACAGGGCTGGCCCTGCTATTTTTACTCCTTGGAGTTTTTCCGACCGAATATTTCGCTACGCAAGAACCCCTTCGATTTCTATTCTTATGGGCGCTCGTTGCAGAAGGGACAGCCGGTTTCTGGCCACGTACTCGTCGCATATTGAAAATCTGGTGGCCTTATTTACTCATCTGGTCGGGAAATGCCGCCTGGTTAATGTACTACTACAAGTTTGGGGCATATGCCTCTTATGGGGTATCCGTTGCCGGGGGACTCTCGCTACCAGATTTTATTCTTGTCATGGCTGACGCACTCTGGAAGGCTGGGATATATAGCTGGGGGCAGGTACTTATACTGGCAGTGCGGTCGCTCAGTAATCCGTCTACATTATTGACCTTAGGCATGATCGCTGTCGGTTTTGTGGTCGTGGCCTTCTACCTGCGTCAGTTGGACATACCAGGGGACGGGAAAAGCTCCTATTGGGGCTGGCAGGCCGTGACCTTCGGTCTGATCGGAATCCTGATCGGACGGATCCCCTCCTGGGCGGCGGGTCTGCCATTGACGTTACAGTCCATCAACGACCGTTTCATGGTCTCGATGATGATCGGCGGCAGCCTGTTCCTGGCCGGTTTGTTGGAACTGTTCTTCGGGAAAGGTCGTATCAAAATATATGCTGTAGCGCTGGTGATTGCATTGGGAATCGGTCAGCAATTCTACATCGCTAACGACTTCCGCCGCGATTGGACGCGCCAGCAAGAGATATTCTGGCAGATGGCCTGGCGCATGCCCGGGTTGGAGCCGGGCACGGTCATCCTGACCCACGAATTGCCGCTCGGTTACGAAACCGACATGGGCCTGACCGCGCCCTTGAACTGGGTCTACGCGCCGGATTATGCTGGCGGAGATTTGTCCTATGCGCTGTTGTACACCCGAACACGGTTGGATGGCGTTTCGTTGCCCGCGCTGGATCCTGGACAAACCATTTCCTTCGAATATCGGACGGTGGATTTCGAAGGTTCCACCTCACAAGCGGTTACCATTATCGTGCCCCCCAATGCCTGCCTGCGCGTATTGGATTCTGTTTACGCGGGCGGAGACACCTATGAACGCCAGCCGCGTTTTCTGCGGGATGCCATCCCACTCTCCGACCCATCCTTGATCATCACAGATGTCAAATCACCCAACCTGCCCACAGCGCTGTTTGGGCAGGAACCACCGCATACCTGGTGCTACTATTATGCAAAGGCTGAACTGGCCCGCCAGATTGGCGATTGGGAAAGGGTCGTAGTTCTGGGGAATGAAGCCCGTGAGCAGGGCTTTGTCCCTGGAGATGCGTTGGAATGGTTACCCTTCATTGAAGCGTACGTCCTCACAGGTGATTACCAGATTGCCAGAGAACTATCAATTCTGGCCTATAACGACGATTCACGTCCGCGCAAAGGGCTGTGCCATACGTGGCAACGCATCCGGGCTGATGGACAAGGACAGGTTGAGCAACTGGCCTCCGAAATATTGGAAAAATTCGAATGCGTACCCTGATTGGATAGGTCTGATTGACTATCCGCAGCGTCTTGACGCTTTAAACGGGTTGTGCTACCATCGTTCGTACGTGAGTATTGAAAGAACCGAGGAGAAATTTCATGGTGAACCGCAAAAAAAGTGTGATCTTGTTCAGCCTGCTGGCATTGACCGCGATCACTATCTCAGCATGTACACAGCCCTATTCGAGCGTGCCATTGGAGACACCCGCTGCAGATGCCACCAGCCTGTTTGTCTCACCGTTCCCCACCTCCGACAACCCGATGGCGATGGTGGAAGAGCTTTCTACCGGTACCGCCCTGGCCGAGACAGCGGTCGCCCTGACAGCCGGTACGCCGCTGGCTACAGCCGTGGGCACAGAAATCACACCGGACAGCAATGCAAGCGCCACAGCGACGCTTGAAGGCGACGCTACAGCAACTGCCACCCCGACGCTCGGCAATATCACTCCCAGCGCAACACAGCCAGCGCCCACTGTTATTACCAATCGCCCAGGTTCATATACGCTGCAAAAGGGCGAATTCCCCTACTGCATCGCGCGCCGCTTTAACATAGATCCGGCTGAATTGTTGAGCCTGAACGGTCTCTCTAGCGGTGATATATACTATCCCAACCTGACCTTGAACATCCCACAATCTGGCAAACCATTTCCAGGCACACGCGCGCTGCGCTCACATCCTGACACTTATACTGTAGCAGATGCCAGCCTGACAGTGTATGGCGTCGCCTGCGTTTACGGGGATGTAGATCCGGCTGCCATAGTCCAGGCAAACAGCGGCCTATCCCTGGCTTCCGCTCTAACGGTTGGCCAAAAAATTAACATTCCGTAGAAAAAGCAGATGAGAAGTTCAGCCCAGGCGAATCTCTCGCCTGGGCTTTTTTTTATAAAAAGGGGGTAAACTCATGTATAAATTGCTTGTAATTGACGCAGATCGTTTTTTTTTTACGGGAGATACCAATGCCCTTCGAACTACTAAAATCAGAAGTCCTGATGAAAGGCCGCGCATTTGCCATCCGTCGGGACACTCTGAAAACGCCGGATGGCCGGGAAACAAAATTCGAGATCATCGAACATGGCGGCTCAGTGGTTATCATTCCAATAGACAAAAATGGGAATATACTGCTCGTGCGCCAGTACCGCCACGCCACAGGGCAGGATTTGCTCGAACTGCCTGCTGGAACATTAGATGAGGATGAAGACCCTGAGGTCTGTGCGGCGCGCGAAATCCGCGAAGAAACCGGCATGCAAGCGGGCACGCTGACCAAACTGGGGGATTTCTACCTGGCGCCCGGTTATTCTACGGAGTTCATGCATGTCTACCTCGCAACCGACCTGAGTCACAACCCCCTGGACGCGGATGAGGATGAATTTCTGAGCGTAGAGTCCATCCCGGTAGCGGAGGCAATCCGAATGGCGGAACGAGGCGCAATTCCGGATGCCAAATCACTGGCAGCGTTTTTCATGGCAAAACCGTCCCTTCAGAAATGGCTCTAAGATCAAAACCCGTCTCACACGAGGCGGTTTTTTTTGATTAATACAAGAATTGTCCGATATATGACAACTCGCAGGGGGATTCAGGCTTTAAATTACTAACAAATTCGCTTCGAGAGGGCTAAACTTGATTGAATATGCTACTATTGTGATAAAATTCACTTTTGTGCAAATTTTCAGGCGTTCGCGCCTGTACTGACCAAAGGAGTTCCAATGAAAAGACCGGTAATTACTATTGACGGCAACGAGGCCACCACCTCGGTTGCTCACCGCCTGAACGAAGTGATTGCTATTTACCCGATCACCCCTTCCTCGGGTATGGGCGAATTTGCAGATGAGTGGTCTGCAAAAGGCAAGAAAAACCTGTGGGATACCATCCCGCTGGTCGTAGAAATGCAATCCGAAGGCGGCGCGGCGGGAGCAGCGCACGGCGCTTTGCAAACCGGTGCGTTGACCACCACCTTCACCGCCAGCCAGGGCCTGCTGCTGATGATCCCCAACATGTACAAGATTGCGGGCGAGCTGACCAGCACAGTCTTCCATGTGACGGCACGTACCATCGCTGCGCATGCGCTCTCGATCTTCGGTGACCACTCCGATGTGATGGCCGTCCGCCAGACAGGTTGGGGATTGCTCTCCTCCGGCGGTGTGCAGGAAGCGCAGGACTTCGCCGCCATCGCGCAGGCTGCGACGTTGAAATCGCGTGTCCCGTTCATGCACTTCTTCGACGGTTTCCGCACCTCCCATGAAATAACCAAAATCGTTCAACTCCTGGACGAGGACCTGCGTGCGCTGATCGACGATGATCTCATCCGCGAGCACCGCGCCCGCGCCCTGACCCCCGACCGTCCCGTGCTGCGTGGCACTGCCCAGAACCCGGATGTGTTCTTCCAGGGGCGCGAGACGGTCAACCCGTACTATGCCGCGACTCCGGGTATTGTGCAGGAAGCCATGGACAAGTTCGCCGAGATCACAGGCCGCAGGTATGAACTCTTCCAGTACAGCGGACACCCCGAAGCCGAGCGCGTGGTTATCCTGATGGGCTCCGGCGGCGAGACAGCCGAAGCCACAGTCAACTTCCTGGCCGGGCAGGGTGAAAAAGTCGGCGCGATCCGCGTGCGACTGTATCGTCCCTTCTCGATGGAACACTTCGTCAACGCGTTACCCAAGTCCGTCAAGGGCGTGGCTGTGCTCGACCGCACCAAAGAACCCGGCGCGGGCGGCGAGCCGCTCTACCTGGATGTGGTCAATGCGCTGGTCGAAGCCGGCCGCACTGGCATCAAAGTCATCGGCGGACGCTACGGCCTGTCATCCAAGGAGTTTACCCCAGCCATGGTCAAAGCGGTGCTGGATGAACTTAGCAAAACGGAACCCAAGAATCACTTCACGGTCGGCATCAACGATGACGTCGGCCATACCAGCCTGGAGTTCGACCCGACCTTCTCGGTGGAACACGCCGAGACCGTGCGCTGTCTGTTCTTCGGCCTGGGTTCGGACGGCACTGTGGGCGCGAACAAGAACTCGATCAAGATCATCGGCGAGGAGACCGACAACTACGCC
>JAFGKO010000238.1 GCA_016928525.1 Anaerolineales bacterium
AAAATCTGTACCCGAAGGGGCAAAATTCCGTAATACTCCGTCCGCTTGCGGCGGAGATAGGAATTTTGAAGATTTTGCCAGTTTATTTTTCCCTCACCCCTTGCCCCTCTCCCTTAGGGAGAGAGGTTGGGATGAGGTAATACCTAAAGCGCCTGCTTCATGAATGCGGGCAAGTCTACCGCTTCACGCGGACCGACGCGAACTTCCCAATTGGGGAGTTCTTCTTCCAACTCACCTGAAAGCACGGCCACGTGACCGGGCAATACGATACGCTTCTTGTCCACTTTGCTGGCTACATCGAATTCCTTGACGGCTTTGGCGATGCGCTCTGCGTCGAACTTGCCAGCTGCCCAGGCTGTAAGCACCGACATGCCCTCGGCGTCGGTCACAACCAGCCAGGCGGGCAGGCCGGAACCTTCGACTTCATTGGCCACCGAGAAGTAGGTGATGCTGAAGTTGGTGGTGACCAGCGCGGGCGCATCGGCGGTTGGATTGTTGATCTCGTATACCCCCGGCTGTACCTGAATGGGTTTTTGTGGATCGGTGTAGATGTTCTCGCGCAGCACCAGCAGGGCGTAGGCCAGTTCGGGGCTGAAGGTGTCCAGCACCACGAAACCGGCGTATTTGGCGATGGCTTGCGCGGCGTAGATTGACTCTTTCGCGGGATCGCCCGCATCGCCAGGAAAGGTAATGACCGGGTAACCCAGCGCACGGAAGTTCGCTTTGAGCGCCAGTCGTCGGACCTGCGTAGAGCGGGTCAGCCATTCGGCCATGTTCTTCCCGCCTAGATCGAGTACCATATCTTCCACACCCTTGGCCTGGATTTTCTGGGTCAAGTCGGCCAATTCGTCGAGCGATTCGCTTTTGACCGCCAGGGCAGCCTTGTATTTGGCAGCCAGGTCGGCCATGGCCTCCCAGTTGGAGCTGTTGGCGACGTAGATCAGCGGGGTTTCCGTTTGTCCAGCAGTTGAACTACTGGACAACGCCTCCAGTCCGGCGGGAAGCGTGGCAGCATCCCCAATCAGGATGAGCGGTCGCTTGGATGCGCTACGTACCGCTTTAACGGCGGCGGCAAAATCCCCGCCATCTGCTTCCACAGCAAAACCGTCGATGGTGAAGTCCATGCCGACGTAGTTGACCGTGTATTTGTCCGCCGCAGCGACTTTTGCAGCAATATCGCCATCGCTAGCCTTTACGCGCACAAACAAGCCGGGCTTGTTGTAGAAGGTCTTCTCGTGGCGGAACATGACCACTTCGTTACCAGCCTTGACCTCAGTGCCTGCTTTGAGTGTGACCAAGCGGATGGGCGGCGAAGCGGATTCGGCCAGTTGCTTCTTAGACTCTTCGCTGACGTAGGGGCAGGCCGAGAGTTCGACCTGTTTGGCGGCCAGCTTCATGGCGAAGGCCAGGCAGGTGGGGAAGCCGCATTCCTTGCAATTGGTCTGCGGGAGGAGTTTGTAGATTTGAATTCCAGAGAGTGCCATATCGTCCTCCTTATGTCGCGACCATCAGCTCGGCGATGGCTTCTTTGACGCGCTTCACGCTCTCGGGGTGGCGCAGCACAACAATGTCGGCGCCAGATTCGACCAGCGCAGTAGCAGTTACGGTTTCCCAGTGGATGGCGCGTGCAGCCCAGTCCCCCCAAGCTGCGGGTACGCCTTCGCCCACCTTCGATTCTTTAGCCTTCCAGGCTTCGAATCCCGGAGTGACGATCATGGGAAGTTGCGTCATGGCGTCACCTTGCAGGGCGGCCAGGCGCAAGCGTTCCATCACCGAGAAACCATATTCCATGCCGTACCCTAGCGCGCCGGTGGTGGGATCCATCAGAATGCGTTCGGCAGGCAGACCCATATCAGAGATCAAGATATTGAGTTGTTTCGAAAGGTTGACATCCATGGGCGTGCGCGCCTGCACTAGGTGATCATTGGCCATGGCGGTGGCGACGATCGTGCGGTAATTTTTGTCCTCGCAGAGGCCCAGCACGATCTTTTCCCCTTTGGTCGCTTCAGCCACCGGGACGAGCAGTTCATTGTCCTTTTCAGCCTGACCAGGGCCCCAGACGACCAGCGGCAGCCCTGTCGCGCCCAATACGGATTTGACGGCCTTTATTGCGTCGTCGGGCGTATCCTCGAGCGTCAGAGCCAGAACAAGCAGGTCTGCTCCCGCTTCTTCGGCCTTTTTGGCCCATTGAGCGGGATCGTTCATGGCGTCGCCCCAAACTTCTGCCAGCAATGGGGACCAGTCTTCAGGCTTGCGAGACTTGATCTCGATCGCCACAACGGGTGTGTTGGGTGTGGGCGCCTCAAACTGCATGTAGGGCAAGGTTGTCTGCCCCCCAAGGGTCACAGTCCTGGCACGCGTGCCGCCCTCCGCAGCCGTTGCGCCGATGGTGACCTGTTTGACACTTCCGGGCCACTTGTCTTTTGGTATCTCAATTGGCATATCGTGTTCCTCCTTGGAGCGTTATGTCATTGCGAGCCGCCAGTTGTTGGCGGTGTGGCAATCTCCTGTTGCAAGCGGATTGCTTCGTCGCCGCGCTCCTCGCAATGACACTTTAAAATAGAGTATTTATTGTAAACCTGCTTGTTTACGTGCTTCATCGCGTCGTTCGATAAAAACTTCAAGCGGAGACTTGCGTTCCGCGTTGATGCCTAAATCTTTGAGTTCGGTCTCGTCCTTCGCGGCCAGATGGCGGACAAGGTGTTTGTAAGAGATAGATGCCGCGGGATAGATAATACCTGCTGAATTGTGGTTCATGTAAGCTACGCGGATGCGTTTGTCTTTCATCAGTTGCGCGGCCAATTTTAGCGGAATGTCCGAAGGTAATTCTGGCACGCCTTCGGACATGATGTCTTCGGCAGTCAATTCGCGCACATCCTCACGCTCGTAAGCATCGACCAGTTCATTGTAACCGCAAACACCTACACCTTCGCCCTGCTCGCCGATTACGACCATTTCTTCAACGTTGTTCTCGATCAGGAAACGGGCAACTTTGACAACAGGTGTGTTGATCTTACAGGTCGGCACGCCGACGGTCATTAAATCTCTAACGAGTTTTGGGGAGCTTTCAGGCATTAATCTTTTGTCAGCAGGTTTCAGCGGTCAGCAATCAGTAGTTTTTACTGACGGCTGACCGCTGATTGCTAATGGCTAAATCCTAGAACATCGGGTCCATTACCATGGCGGGATGGTTGTGCGCTTCCAGCCAGGCTAGCAGATCCTCGACCGTGTTGACGTTGCGCTCATCGGCGATTCTGTCGAGCAGGTCGGGATCGCCCTCGCGCTCGCAGACGGCCTTGAACTCGTCAGTCATGGTCTCCTTGAGCACGGATGATATCCATACGATGCGTTTGAAGCCGCCATCGGCCGAGATGAACTTGGGGCTGATCAGGTAGAACTTGCCCACGCCCATTAAACCGGGAGTCTGTAAGCCGCCGCCAGCAATACCGGCTAGTGTGGAGAAGGTCATGCCAGCGGGAGTCATAGAGGTATCCTCACGGGAGACGACCATCACGCCGTTGGCTTCCGGGATGAGCATAACGATGCACTCGAAACAGCCACAGGCCGTCATCGGGTTCTCCATAATGGAGTACATCGAGACTTCCTGTACTGTGCCGTGCGAACCAATCTTGGCGTAGTCGTTGGTGCCCTCCCAATAGCCTTTGACCAGGTCGATCGGTTTACCGAGTTTTATGGGTTGATTGGGGCCAGTGGGGTTGATGCTGAAGGAGGCTTTGCAGTCCAGCCAGTTGTACGCGCCGCACAGGCCGAGACGCTCGGGTGAGACCACACAAACATGGTCCGGCGCAAAGGACTGACATAGCGTGCAAGAGTAGAACTCATCCACTTTGTCGTCGGTCAGATCGGCCAGACGCTTATTGCGGAAGTCATAAGCTTCACGCGCTTTTTCCAGCCATTCGGCATGCAGTTTCGGGTCGGTGTAAATCGTGACCTGAACCTTGTCCACAATTGCACCGAAGTCTTCGTGGAAGCGGGCATGCAGGATCTTGCCGAAGTGCTCCAGGTTGAAGCCTTTGTCGGCGGCATTGTTCGAGATGCGGATCCAGGCGATGTCGCGCTGGCCGACGTGTTGGATGCTGCTGGCACCGTTGACAAAGTAATGAACTTGGCGCTCGAGCACAGGCTCAAAGTCCTGTTGCATCTGGCGGCCAGCCACTTTGATGATGATACCCATATCCATACTGCCCTGGGCAGGGACTTCTGAGAAATCCGGTCCAACGATATCAATCTTGCCATCGGTGACCTCGTCCAGTTTTGCCATGTACAGGTACTCAAAAGCGCGTGAGTACTTGCCGCCAAATTCCACGCGCATGTCATTCTTGCGGACCACTTCGCCTTCGAAGGCGGAGCCATAGGGCACGGGTACGTCCACATTGGAGACCTTGACCTTAACGCCGCGCACTTCGATGCACTTCTGTACCAGCAGTTCAGCTTTTTCGAGGTCGTCTTTGCCGTCGATTTGGTCGAAAGGCATGGAGACAACATGTTCGTAAGTGGTCACGCCAGTCGGCAGGATTTCGGGAATGACGGTATCCGCAATGACCGGGAAGCCATAATTGATAGCTCCAGCCGCAGCGGCGTATTTCAGGTCATCCACTTCGCCGAGGGCCAGCACGAAGGCAAAGACTCGAGCCTTGTTATAGAGCAGGATTTCGCGTGACATGCCGGGTTTCATACCGCCGAAGGTCAAGGCTGAACGGGTGGCAAATCCCAGCGCGTAAATGGCGGACAGGGTATCGGTCCCGAACGGAACCGTGTAAGTGTCGTACCCCAGTTCTACGCCTTCTTCATGCAGTTGGTCAATGATGCTGCGTCCGTTGACGTTGCCCGAAAGGAAGGTCAGAATGTTGCGGCGCTGTAGTTCGCGTATGATCTTGACCGCCACTTCGTTGGACTTGGCGCAGCCTACGATGGCTGCAAAGCCGGGCATACGCCCATCTACGAGTTGGATGCCCCACGAACGAAGCTGGATATCATCAATCGGACCGTTCAGATATCCATGCCCATTAGCTCCACCGTAGGAGGTTCCACCAGCCAGGGCGAAGTCTTCGGACATTTTCTCAGGTTGAAGTCCATAGACGAAGCGGATGGCCTCGATGACCTCAGCAGCCAGCAGGGTCGACATCCCGGAGTCGAGCGTCTCACCCAGATAGGGGGTCCAGTGCTTGCCGGCCGGGAGCGGGTGTAGCATCTGGCGGGCCTGCTCGAGCACGGGTGGCAGGTCGCCGAGTTTGGTGACTTCAATGCCGGTCATGCCCAAGATGGTGGGCAGGTAGTAAGCCGTATTGGGGAAAGAGACCGGTGTATCGGCTCCCTTTTCGTTGAGAGCCTTGTTGAGCATTACTTCGGCTTCGGTGACCAGGGCGTTTGCGCCTCGGATGGCGCGGGTAGCGATATATTTTGACATCTTGTTCCTCCCCTAATCTGCTGCAATGCCGTAAATGGCTTCGCGTTTTTCAGCCAGCGGCAGGGCTTCGAGTTCCAGCATTTTGGCGTCACCGCTGCGTCCAAAGCGAGTCGGATCGTATTCCGGCAGACCAAGGGCGGTGCGTTTCTTGTCAATGTGAGCCAGTGTGGCGCTGAGCATCTTGTCCATGTCGGGAATGAACTCCATTTTGCCACCGTATAGTTCCTCCCAGCCAGCGCTGATAAATTTTTCGACCAGAAGACTGTCAGGAACCCGTTCACTTCCACTTACCGGAGAGGAGCCGCCAAAAATGACGTAGGCACCTGAAGCCATGCAGTAAGTACCAATAGAGAGGGCCTTTTCGCTCATCCACTCAGGAGCCAGTCCTACAGCTGGAATTTGGTCTATATCATCGCCAAGCCCGCCCTCTTCAACCATCTGGGTCAGTACAGTCAGGATGCGGCAGTTATCCACACAAGAGCCCATATGCAAGACGGGTGGAATGCCGGTAGTCTCGCAAATCTCACGTAGACCCGGTCCGACTTGGTCCAGACCAGCTTCACCAAGCATCAGCCCCTCTTTGGCACAGGCAATAGAACTGCAACCAGTCTCGACGATCAAAACGTCTTGCTTTAGTAACTCTTTCGTCACATAGGTGTGCAAAAGATCATGCTGACTGCGGGGGTTGTTACAGCCGACTATGGCCGCCACACCGCGGATACGCCCGGCCATAATGGCATCATTTAGCGGGCGGAAAGAAGCCCGGTAGGAGCCTCCCAGGGCATAGTTGATGTATTCGTGCGAGAAGCCCGGCACCAGATCCGTGCGCATATCCGGGATATGGACTTTACCGCGATTCTTGAAGTTGTCGATGGCATGGTACAGAATATCTTTGGCAACGGTCAAGGCCTTATGTTCATCGAACTGCATATGCGTGGCGCCTTTGATTTTCGCTTTCTTCGAGGTCGTGATGATTTCTGTGTGGAAATTCCCAGCTAAGCCGACCAAAGCTTGCATGATACACTGCACGTCCACAACCATCGCTTCGACCGCACCTGTCATGATTGCTAACTCCTGCTGCAAGAAATTGCCTGCCGCAGGGATGCCCTGGCGCATCAAGATTTCGTTTGCCGTGCAGCAAATACCGGATAGGTTGACGCCCTTTGCGCCAGCTGCTTTTGCATAATCGATAATCTCCGGCGTTTGAGAAGCAGCCACAATCATTTCGCTCAGGGTGGGTTCGTGCCCATGAACGACCACATTGACG
Organism: Anaerolineales bacterium; assembly: GCA_016928525.1. The sequence continues at coordinate 6,696 of JAFGKO010000238.1, forward strand.
TAGTCTTCTTTCAATACTCCCAGATTTGCCTGCCCGAGAACGGGTGCAGGAGTGCCAAAGAGAATGTCGGAAACATCGGTGGCGATCAAGCTGCCTCCCCAGCCATCGCCAATAGCTGTACGAACGGCGTGCTGCAAGATGTGTTCGGCATCTTGATCCACGCCGATATGCGTTCGGTGTAAGGCCTCGACAATTTCGCGATCAACTCCGCGCGGCATCGTTCCGGTTTCTTCCCAGAGTTTTCTTCTTTTTGCTGGGGCCCGTTCGGTCGACACGACGTGTCCATTTTGTTGCCCGAATTGAGCGATGTAGAGATCAGCCAGGTCATTGGCGATTTCTTTGGGTGAGCGGCCTTCGATGGGAATGCCGTAGCCAGCAGCCAATATACGCAATTTTGCGACATCCCGGATGATATACCCTTCTGTCTCGTCATTGGCTACCGCTTTAAGGGTGAAGGCCATATCGCGCCCGTGATCGGAGTGGGCGGCCGCCCCGGCGGCAATAGCGCGAATCAGATTTCGGGCCTGGATGGTGTCAATGGTTGCACCGCAGACGCCGGTTTGTCCTTCTTTGGTAATACGGCAAGGTCCCATGCTGCAAACCTTACAGCACATACCATCCGAACCGATGGGGCAGGCCGACATATCGTCTGCACGTGTGAAGGCGGTACCGATGCCCATTTCGTCTGCGATGATCAACATCTCTTGCGCTGATGGGTCTATACTAGCTTCTTGGGGTGTTCGTCTTTTAGCCATGGTTCACACTCCTTATTGCTCGTCCATTTTGACGGCTCCAAGGCCGGGGCACGGCCAGAGTGCGCGTCCCTGGTGTTGGACCTGCTGTGCAAAGCTTACGGTTTGTTTAACTGTATTGTAAACGGTCGTATTGCGGAAGTTGCTATTCCCGTTTTCTTTACCGTATGCAGCTACGCCCGTCTCGGCCAGCATCGGTATTTCCCCCAGGTAGCCTGCCTCTTCCAGGCAGGCGGCAATCTTGTCAGCGGCTGTTTTGCTCTCATCAAACGTCACTTCGATTGCCTGAAAAGCGCTGCTGGCATATACCTCTTCGACGCCGGGCAACTCCTTTAGGATGCGCTGCACTTCTGAAACGTGATGGTCTCCATAAAGTGCAGGCGCTTCGAACGTCTTCGTTTCCATCGGTGACACCTCCTTAATGATAAGTGTTAGTTTTGTTTGTATAAAATTATGTCTACCAGGATAGAGTAACAAATACAAAATCCTTACTATTATTCTAGCATCAGGCCTGTTTAATAGAATGTGAGTAATATCACGGGAAAGCACGATAAACATCTTTGATTCTGAAGTCCCTCATATATGGTAAATTGTCCAATTTTCAGGAAATCCTGGTGGTGGCCATCTGGATTTGAATGAAAAGCCTGAAAAATTAGTTGTCTGATCAACCTGGCTGACGATTTGAACATGTATAATCAAGTTCTTACTGGAGATTTGTTCATGCGAAATTTACCCATTTGGTTAGCTTTACCTTTACTCATGGCGCTGGTTATCCCCCCGGGCATAATGGTATCGGCGCGAAGTGCAACATCATCGGATTTTCAAAGCAGCGCGAATGACCTGATTGCAGAAGTCAATGCCTTGCGAAGTGCGAATGGATTGCCGGCCTATACAGCTAATTCCATGTTGATGCAAGTTGCACAGGATCAGGCAAATTATATGGCAGCTACAGGTCAGGTTGCGCATAGACCTGGCCTTACTCAGCGTATACTGGATGCGGGCTACCCACTGGCGGGCGATCTTTCTCAAGGCGGATTTCGCGCCGAGAACATTACTGGCGGGAACAAGACAGCTGCCCAGGCTGTGCAAGAATGGACGGGTGATGCCCTACACTTGAATACGATGCTTTCGCCAAATCTCACTGAAATTGGCGCAGGCGTCGTCAAGGTGGGGGATAGATATTATCTGGTAATTGTGTGCGCCCAACCGACCACAAGTGGAGCGCCCCAGGCTTACACACCAAACCCGGATGATCCAGCAGCAGAGAGCTCTTCGTCGAGTGATTTCATTGTGCCGCTTATAGCCAGCACGCCGGATGAAAACGGTTTTGTCTATCACGAGGTGCAGTATGGGCAAACGCTGTGGGCAATCGCCATCGAATATGGCGTCAAAATTGACGAAATTCGTGCCTTGAACAACCTGGGGGCGACGACGGAGATCTATCAGGGAGACAGGCTATTAGTCCGGAAGGATGCGCCTCCAAGTCCGGTTGCTGTCACCGTCGAGAACACACAGACCCCGACTGAAACCATTCGAGTCGTTACGGCGACAAGTGTTTCCACTCCAACCCCGTTACCCACGGCAACGCCAACCCTTATGGTTGAAAACCCGGAGAACAGCTCTGTGGCCGGGATCGCACTTGGGATTGTGTTGGTCACATTGCTTTTTGCCGGTGTAGTGACCTGGATGAATTCCCATAAGCCTGCTTGAGCAGTCAGGAGTAGATCGATGTCACATAATTTTCGTTATTTCCAGTTGTCTGACAAATTACAAGTTCTCTGGTATACTCTATCTGGTTGTGAATAATATCACAAACAACCATCAAATAATCTGGAGATGCATATGAGTGAAATTCGAATTGATGCTTTGTTGCCCGGTGAGATGGCAACCAGAGCGGAATACGTTGGTGTACGCAAAGCCGAAGCTCCGGCGCTGATGACGTTCACCCTGGCGATTATGGCAGGGGCGTTTATTGCGCTGGGAGCAGTCTTTGCCACGAACACCGCGGCAGGTTCGAGCGCTTTACCTTTTGGTATTGCCAAGCTGCTGACCGGACTGGTTTTCTGCCTGGGGTTGATCCTGGTCGTTGTCGGTGGGGCAGAGTTGTTTACCGGCAACAACCTGATTGTGATGGCCTGGGCCAGTGGTAAAGTGACCGGGCGATCTATGTTACGTAACTGGGTGATCGTTTATATTGGCAATTTCATCGGTTCGTTTGGTACAGCCTTATTGGTCTTCTGGAGCAAGCAGTACACCTTTGGCGCTGGTGCAGTTGGTGAGACTGCCTTGAAGATAGCCTCGAGTAAGACTGGACTGGATTTCTTCCAGGCGCTTGCGCTGGGAATTTTGTGCAATGCACTGGTTTGTCTGGCCGTCTGGCTCACGTTCAGTGCGCGCAGCACAATTGATAAAATTGCGGCGATCATCTTCCCGATCACTGCCTTTGTGGCGGCCGGTTTCGAGCATAGCATTGCCAATATGTACTTTGTTCCTTACGGTTTGCTGATCAAAGGCTTCGATCCTGCTTTTGTGGCTGAAAAGGGCCTCGATCTAGCCAACTTGACCTGGGATAATTTCCTGCTCAACAACTTGTTGCCGGTCACGATTGGTAATATCATTGGTGGCACGGTCCTGGTTGCTGCCATCTACTGGTCTGTATTCCTTCGCAATCGCGATGCGTAAAGAGAGGAAACAATGAAAGCTTATGTCTTGATCAACATTCGCACAGGGGATGTCAAAGAAGTCGTAAAGAACCTTCGCCGTGTGCAGGGCGTCGTGGAGGCCAATATGACCTTTGGTCCGTATGACGCGGTGGCTGTGGTCGAAACGGATGATATCAGCGGCGTGGGAACCATTCTGGCGGGTTCGATCCAACCTATTCCTGGGGTTCTCGAAACATTGACCTGCCTGGCCGTGGAAGTTGTCTGACCTGAATAACCCCCCGCATCCTTCCAAGCCCGCGCTTGCCACGCGCGTGGATGAGTTGCGCGAAGCACTCCAGCAGGTTCCCGTCAATCTGTTGGTTGAACGTACGGGTGCCAGCTACCAGGCTATCGGTCCGGGGAGAGGCGAATTTCGCCTTTCCCTGTTCGATTCACCTGTCCTGGTTACCTATCCGGGCCTGGTCGGCTTCGATGCAAGGAAAGATGACGAATTGCCCCTGCCATTTCAGGCGGTGCTGGCCTATTATTTCCACATCGGTGATGGCACAGCGTTGACAGGACAATGGGTTTCGTTTGCCGAATTGCCAGACGGAAGAATGTACAATCAGGCCTTTCAAGGCTACAGCGGGGATGAGCTGGTCAAGGTCTTTGGACTGGATGTGGAGTCCTTCAAATCAACTTGCGAGAAGTGCGGGGGGATGGCTACGCCAATCGGTGATGCGGCTTATATTCTTTATGCGCTGCCGCGCTTACCGATGCTGGTCAATTACTGGTGTGGTGATGAGGATTTTCCTTCCACGTGCAAGATATTGTTTGATCGATCTGTCAGTCATTATCTGCCGACAGATGTTTGTGCAATTTTAGGCAGCATGCTAACGCGTAAATTGATCAAAAACGCCACATAGGCAGTAAAATTGCGGGGATGCGAAAAGAGCGGTATTTTTCTCCGGACACGATACAAGATAAATCGCGTGAGTTGCTCGCTTGTGTAGAGCAGGCTCGCCGCCGGCATGCCGAGGTTGTTTTTCAGCTGGGGAAAGCAGCTTTGCTGGTTTTGGATCTGCAAGAATATTTCCTGCAGGAAAGCTCGCACGCTTTTGTTCCCAGTGCGCCTGCTATTTTGCCTGGAATATCCAGAGTAGTCACTGCTTTTTCCAACGCGGATCGTCCTGCCATTTTCACGCGACACGTCAACACCCCGGAAGATGCCGGTATGATGGCAAGCTGGTGGCGCGATTTGATAAACCCGCAGTCTGCGTATAGTCACAATATTACTATACCCAATAGCTCAAAATCCATTTCGATCACTAAATCACAGTATGATGCCTTCCTTGACACTTCGCTGGAGGCGACACTCCAAAAACTTGGCGTAGGGCAGGTCGTTATCTGTGGGGTGATGACCCACTTGTGTTGCGAAACGACCGCGCGCTCGGCCTTCATGCATGGCTTTGAGGTCTTTTTTACAGTGAATGGCACAGCTACATATAATGAGGAATTACACCGCGCGTCTTTGCTGACACTCTCGCATGGATTTGCCATCCCGGTATTGATTGAAGAGTTGCTGCACACTATGGAAACAAATGAAGCCTGACGAAGTGGTCATCATCGGCGCGGGCCCGGCGGGGATGACTGCCGCCATCCAACTCAAGCGCTATGGCATCCCCTTTGTGCTGCTGGAGAAGGAGCGGGTAGGGGGCTTGCTGTGGAATGCTAACCTGGTGGAGAATTACCCCGGATTCCCGGCAGGCGTCAGCGGGCCGAAATTGGTTGGCCTGATCGAAAAGCAAATGAGGCGGATTGGAGTCGAGGTAACGTTTGACCCCGTTTCGCAACTTGCCCGCGATGAGTTGGGTTTTCGCGTAAAAACACTCCAGGCCGAATACCGGCCCCGTTTTGCAATCGTGGCTTCAGGCACTAAGCCAAACCCTTTCCCTTTTGCAATCCCTGATGCGGCGCGGGGTATGGTTTTTAGTGATGTGTATCACTTGCTGCATGTGTCGGACAAACGAATTGTCATCATTGGCGCTGGGGATGCAGCTTTCGATTATGCTCTTAACCTAGTAAAAAAGGGGAATTTTGTCACTATTCTCAACCGTGGAGGGGAAGTAAAATGCCTGAGATTGCTCTGGGAACGCGCCATGGCTGACTCTGCCGTCGAGTATCGCGCGGAGACACCCGTCGGCAAAGTGGACCTTGATGAAACCCCGCTCGAAAGATGCGGGGAAACGGCTGGCAGGTTGAGAGTCCGGACAGATGCGGGTGAATCCCTTGAGGCAGATTACTTGCTCTTTGCGATTGGCCGCGTCCCGCAGACGGATTTTTTGTCTGACGAACTTGTCGGCAAAAAAGGGAATGGCTTGTATTTTGTCGGTGACGTGAAAAACGGTCTTTTTCGGCAGGCTGCAATCGCTGCCGGGGATGGCTTGCGCGCTGCGATGGAAATCTATACCACTCTTAACGCGGAGGCATAACTTTGATGAAAGTTTTTGCAGTGACGGGTACGCCTGAGGTGGCGGAAGTGTTCATGGCCGATATGGGCGAGGGGCGTATGATCGAATTCGTGGAGGCGCTCCAGCCACCCTACTCGCGCGACGAACGCTGGATTCTGATGATTTCGACGCTGTATGGCTGCCCGGTGAAATGCCTGATTTGTGATGCGGGCGGCGGTTATCGTGGCAAGCCGACAGCCGAAGAAATTTTGCGGCAGATCGATCACATGGTCTATCGCTGGTACCCGGGTGGTTGCGTGCCTGCGGGTAAGTTCAAGGTCCAGTTCGCGCGCATGGGTGAACCAGCTCTCAACATGGCCGTGCTGGATGTGTTGAAGCAATTACCAGCGCGTTATGATGCGCCCGGCCTTATGCCTTCGATCTCGACGATTGCCCCACATGGCGCGGACGATTTCTTTGATAGCCTGCTGGATGTTAAAAACAAGCTATATCCCAACGGTCGTTTTCAATTCCAGTATTCTATCCACACCACGGATGTGACCCTGCGCGATAAACTTATCCCGGTGCGCAAGTGGTCTTTTGCGCAGATGGCGGCTTATGGCGAACGCTTTCATCGCCCTGACGACCGCAAGGTCACGCTCAATTTTGCACTGGCCGAGGGCATGCCGGTCGATCCGGATGTGATGCTGCGTTACTTCGACCCGGAACGCTATTTAGTGAAGGTCACGCCCGTCAACCCGACCTGCCACGCGGTACAAAATGGCCTATCTACGCACATCGACCCGTACCGCCCGGAAACCGGGCAGGCCGTAGCGCAGTCGCTGACCGAGGCCGGTTATGATGTCATTGTCAGTATCGGTGAAGTGGAAGAAAACGAGATTGGCAGCAATTGTGGGCAATATGTCTTGAAATATATGGAAAGCCAGAAGCCTTTGAAAGACGGCTATACTTACGAAGTGCAGCAATTGGCAACACCCTGAGAAGGAGATGAAATGAAACTTGCCATCACTGGAAAAGGTGGTGTCGGAAAGACGACCCTGACCGCGCTGCTGGCGCAGGTCTATGCGGATCAAGGCCGGGACATCCTGGCTGTGGACGCGGACCCCAGCCCATGCCTGGCTGGCGCCTTGGGTTTCCCGGATGAGCTACGCGCGAAACTGAGTCCCATCGCTGAAATGGACGCATTGATCGAAGAACGCACCGGAGCCAAGCCCGGAACTGTTGGCGGCTTCTTCACCCTCAACCCGCGCGTGGACGACCTCCCGGAACGTTTCAGCGTGGTGCATCGCGGTGTCCGTTTGCTGGAATCCGGTTCGGTGGACCTGGGCGGCTCCGGTTGCATCTGTCCCGAATCGGCCATGTTGAAGACGCTTTTCACGCACCTGCTCTTCCGCAAGGACGATGTGCTGCTGTTAGACATGTACGCGGGTGTCGAGCACCTTGGCCGCGCCACGGTGGATTTTGTGGATGCCATGATCGTGGTGGTCGAGCCGACCCGCCGCAGTTTGGGTACAGCCGCGCAGATCAAGAAGCTGGCCAATGATATTGG
>JAFGKO010000239.1 GCA_016928525.1 Anaerolineales bacterium
ACCGTCACCGATGACGGGTCTGTCACGGACTACACGACCAACAATATGAACCAGTACAGTCAGGTAGGCGATGTGACCTATACCTACGATACTGACGGGAATATGACATCCAAGATCGCTACCGAGGGCACGACCACCTACGAGTATGACGTGGAGAACCGCCTGATTCGGGTGGCCACGCCGACCAGTGGCACGTGGGAATACACTTACGACGCCCTGGGGAACCGGGTAGGTGTGACTCACGACGGCGTTGCAACACACTACGTCCATGATCCCGCAGGGTTAGTAGATGTAGCTGCCGAATACGATGCTAGCGGCGCGTTGGTGGCACGCTATACCCACGGGCTGGGCCTCGTCGCCCGCGTGGACGCGGTTGGCGACGCTGCTTTCTATTCCTACGATGCCACCGGCAACACGCGCCAACTGACCGACGATGCTGGCGCCGTGGCTAACACTTACGACTACACTCCGTTTGGCGTTTCTCTTGAAGCAGAAGAAACCGTTCCCAATCCCTTCCAGTACGTGGGACGGTATGGTGTGATGGATGAGGGGAATGGGCTGACATTTATGCGGGCGAGATACTACGATGAACGCATTGGTAGGTTTGTCACCCCGGATCCACTAGGATTGACAGGAGGAGATGATAATCTCTATCTGTACGCTAAGAACAACCCGCTGAGCATTATTGATCCCGAAGGGACTGCTGTCCCCCTAATTCTGGTATGGGCTGGAGTAGGTGGTTTCTGCAACAGCATTGTCTACCTGGCGACAACCGATGAGATCACTGCAGGTGGCCTATTAGGTGCCGCCTTCGAAGGCCTTGTGACTGGCTTGTTTGCAGGTGCAACCGGGGGCTTCTCTCTTGGGACATCGCTCGGGGTAGGAGCTCTTGGCAGCGCTGGACGCTACGTCATCGAGAAATGGGTCGACCAAAAGCTGCACGAATTCTCTTGGAGAGAATTGATTGGTGAGATTACTGTTGGCGGCTTGACCAACGTCATCGGACAGTTCACTCAAAATGCACTTCCTAGCGTCGCACAAGGGCACTGGAATGCTGGAGGGCCAGGATTTTGGCGCACTCTTCAAGGATTAAACAAACATGGCCTGCATATTTGGTCTCACCAGATAGCCGACACATTGACCCAGGCCGAACTTAGTTGCATTAAGAACGTAATGGGAGTGGCACAATCTGAAGTCATCCGCCCTGGCGACCCCAATGAGAAAGTCGGCCCGCAGGGGTTCGGAGAGGAGCATATCGTGACAATCGACCAGGAGCTATTCTACACCATCTATTTCGAGAACGTGATGACGGCGACCGCCCCGGCTCAAGAGGTCAACATCGTGGACTACCTCGACTCTGACCTAGATTGGCAGACGTTTGACGTCACTGAGATCGCCTTTGGTGACCGGGTGATCGCCGTGCAAGAGGAAACAGACCAGTATTACACTCAGGCGACTATCCCCGACTATCGTGTGGAAATTGGGAAGGATTGGTGGGTAGATATCACCGTTCAGCTCGACTATCAGACAGGCGAGGTGAGTTGGGGCTTCCGCACTCTCAACCCGGACACCGGTGAGCTTCCAGATGATCCCTTGGCCGGCTTCCTGCCGCCCAACGACGAGACGGGTCGGGGTGAGGGGCATGTGGTGTTCAGCATCTGGCCGCAGTCAGATCTCCCGAAAGGTACGATGATCGCCAATGAGGCCACCATCACCTTCGACACAGAGTTAGCTATCACCACGAACGAGGTATGGAATACCATCGGTGAGATCTCCTTTTCAACCTACTTGCCGTTGTTATTGCGAGACTATCCATAATTACGGATTGTGTCCGACCGCCAGGATCAATTCACCCGTTGACCATTGAAAGGAGCGAAACAATGAAAACGCGAAGGGTTGGTTTGATTGTTCTCGCTGTTGGTTTTGCTCTTCTGTTCGCCTTGGTCGGGGTTGCCCAAGCGCTGCCAGTATCAGACGCTAGTAGCAGCGCAAGCTTGGCGCCGTAAGGAATCTCGCTTGATCGTTCAGGGCCCAATTGCGTGAAAGCATTTTGGCACTCGCACTAGGAATATGATTATTGACAGACCACTAGGCACAAACGAGACCATCAGAAGTAGCAACAGTCGAATTTTCGAAGTTGCCGCTGGCCAGAACTATGACCTCCGCGCCGACGACTGCAACTACAATGAACTGAGCATCGAGTGGGACGTGGATGTCTCCGGCGGTTATACCTAGGACACTCCCCAAATCGATTATTCTACTTGACCGGGATTGGCCTTATTTCGGTCATAGAGCGTGGCCTATAACACCAGCGGACAGATATCTTTTCGCCGGGGGTTATCTGATATGCTATGTTCTTCCAGTCAACACAAGCCGAAGTGTTGAACCGCATGCGAATTGATCCATCTTCTTTATCAAGTGATGGTAAAGAAATTCTGCATATGATGCTGGCCGAGAGGCGGGACAAACGGATTGCATTGATGGACAAAGTGCAGGAGTGCCTTATGCTTTTGGAGGGTTAGATATGGAGCGGAAGTCGAAGTTGACTCAAATATTCTTCTGCATCGGATTGATCTTTCTTCTCTTAGCTCTCGCTGGATCAATGATCCTTATTTTGCGTCTTTCTCCAAGACAAAATGACACGTTTTCTATTAGGCGTCAGGACCTGGCACCGGCAACTCCAACACGGGTGCTGACTCTGGATACGACACCAACCACGCTACCCCTTGGCGGTGCTAGCAATGAATAGACTGACTAGATTCCTAAGACGTCGTAGAGGGAGAATCATCATCCTGCTGATCTTGCTATTTCTTCCTGCAGCTATCATTGTTGGGCAATTGATTGGATTCTGGAATAGGGGAATGCTTTTTGGGACAGCTGGAGGTGATATCAATCCCGAGATAATGAAGATAGAGGCCGAGTGGCCACAATATATGCACGCCGATGAGGCCGATTCCATCAGGGTTTCTCTGATCCGCACGTCAGAACAGCTTTTCGTGCCTACTATAGAGGTAGAGGGTCACGCGGCTGAGGTCGCTACGCCGATTCCCTACGGCACACCCGGTGCGCCAATCGATACCGCCTTCGGAGACCAGTATCGCGTCTCCGCTGTCGCGCGGTTAGACGCAGTTGCCTTTTCGTGCTCTCCTTCCACGCACGCCTACCAGTCACTGGGACAGTCTCGGATCGATTGGGTTTGGAACTGTGTTGCGAACAATCCTGGTGACCAATGTGTCAACGCTAGCGTTTACATTCGATGGGAACCTATCAACGGAGATGGAGACATCATCGAGCGCCAGATCTGGCGATCCCGGTTTGACATTCCCATCGAAGATCCTCTTCTAACTACTGATCACGTCACCCTTTTCACCCTGGTGAGCGGCTTACTCGGTTCTGTGTTCACTACACCATGGGTTTATCAAAGGCTTAAGAAGAAGCAACCCTACCAGCGCGAAGAACATTTGGGAGAAATTGGTGTACGGATCCAGAATTTTGAACCCAGTTATGTTGGCGAAGTCATAGAGCAAGAAGGTAAACTGCGATCCCAACAGCCAGTAGAATTTGAGGGTGAAACACGGCGCTTTAGTCTGGGTCTTCCTGGAATTGTCGAGGGGATGGAAATGGAGGGCCGATATCAGATTCTTAAATGTCTTGGACGAGGCGGAATGGGAGCTGCATATTTGGCGTTACAGAAGGATCTCGATCGACAGTGCGTCATAAAAGAGGTCTTGAGCCAGGATATCAGTAATCGAGAGCAGTTCGAGCGTGAGGCTAAAATGCTCGCTAGTTTATCTCATCCCAACCTGCCGACGGTGTATGATTACTTCCTCTATAAGAATTGTCCCTTCCTTGTGCTGCAATTCATTGAAGGAGAGACCCTAGAGCACTTAGCAAGCAAACGCCTAACGTCTTTTAGTGTCTCGGATGTACTTAAATGGACAAGGCAATTACTGGGCGCCCTCCAGTATATCCATAGCCAGGAACCGCCGATTATTCACCGGGATATCAAACCAGGCAACATCTGCATTACGCCTCAGGGGAATGCTGTTCTCCTAGACTTTGGTATTGCGCGACGCCTGGATGAAACGCATACGTACACAGGTGCTCAAGCCTTAACCGCAAGTTATGCACCAATTGAACAGTGGTACGATCCAAGAGGGGCCGTCTGTGTGCTAGAATATGTCAAAAAGCTCCAAGATCAAAACATCCACACCGGGCCGTACACCGACATCTACAGCCTAGGCGGCACGATTTACTTTGCACTCACGCTCTACTCGCCGACAAATGCTCCCCTGCGCATCCTGGGTGAGCCAATGCGGTTGATTCAGAATGCTAACCCAGAAGTAACTGACGCTCTGGCCGACGTCGTGATGAAGGCACTGCAGCTTCATCCGAGCGAGCGCTATCAATCTGCGGCTGAGATGCTGGCTGCCCTACCGGAGGAATAAAGAAGTGACTCTGTTTGAAGGCAGGGCGCTGGATCACCGATACCAGGTCATCTTGGAGTTGTAACAAGTGTTGCCGATGACGACAAACTCATTGCGTATTCCGATGAAATCGTCCACGTGTTCCGATCATGCCGTCCACTGTCGGAGCGAAGCGACGCCAGCATTGCCATTATACTCTCAAGCGGTCGGCATCGGCTGAAACATACACATCAGACTCATCGCAACTGACCGAAAATTTTTGTTCCTCCCATCGGTTGACCCCAGACGAACGCGGAACCAAGCTCCGCGCTCGTCGCCTCTGCCCCAGGATGCCCCAAGGCCCATTCTGTCTGCCCCTTCAAGTCCCGCGCTCTCACCTCCCGCCCTTCGCCAACCTCTCCTTCGCCTTCTCCACCACCTCCGCTGACGTGTGGAACGCAATCCGATCCGCAATCACCACGCTGACCTCCCCCGCACTCCGCAACCACCCATCGACCGTCGCGTCGACCGGGCCGCCCTGCGCCTGCACGAACGCCTCGACCTTCCGCGCCAACGCCCCGTACGCCA
>JAFGKO010000240.1 GCA_016928525.1 Anaerolineales bacterium
CCCTTGCGCGTGCGCGAGACCCGGCTGGCGGATGGCTCTCCCGCCTTCATGTCGGACGGCGCGCCGTCTGACTGCGTGGCGCTGCCCCTGCTGGGCCTGGCCGAAGAAAAGGTCGACCTGGTCGTTTCCGGCATCAATCCCAACGCCAACATCGGTCATGACGTGACCTACTCTGGCACGGTCACAGCGGCCATGGAAGCGGCCATCGCGGGCGTGTATGGCATTGCCGTATCGTTGGACTCTCCTGAGAACCACGGCGGCCTGCTGGATTACTCTGCGGCAGCAATTGTCGGGCGACGCGTGGCCGAAAAGGTCATGGCTGTCGGGCTGCCTGACAGTGTGTTTTTGAATGTCAATGTGCCCTATTTGCAAGAAACCGAAATCAAAGGCTATCTGGTCACCCGCCAGGGACTGCGCGTCTACCGCGACGCGCTGGACAGACGCATCGATCCGCGCGGCAAGCCTTATTACTGGATCGGTGGCGAAGCCCCTACTGGCGTGGACGAGCCCGGCACGGATTTCGGCGCGCTGCGGGCGGGATATGTCTCGATCACGCCGCTGCAATTGGATTTGACGGCGCGAGAGGCACTGGATATTCTGAAAGCCTGGAGTTTTTAGGAATTGGGACGCAGATACACGCGGAAAAACGCTGATAAAGCGTTTAGAAGAAATCCGCAAAATCAGCGTTCATCAGCGTCCAAAAGAATGAATTATGGATAACGAAGCCATTCAAACCTACTGGCAAACCTTCATCGCCACCCTGCCCTCCGATTCGCCCTACCGGGACAAATCCTACATCTCCGAAGGCTGGGGCGATGGCCCGGAAATGGCCGATGAATTGGGCGCGTTGATCGCCGCTGGCATCAAGACCGCTACCTGCTCCTCGCTCTGGGAGTGGGAAGCCGAGGGCGAGGCCATGCCTGAACCCGGGCTCATCACAGTTGTCGTGGATGGGCACGGGCAGCCGCTCGGCATTGTTGAAACCGTGGAAGTCACAGTCCGCAAGTACAACGAAGTGGACGCCGATTTTGCGCGCGAGGAGGGCGAAGGCGACCTGTCCCTGGGTTACTGGCGGGAAGCGCACAAAAATTTTTTCTCGCGCTACCTGCCCAGGATCGGCAAAGCATTCAGCGCAGATATGCCGCTGGTGTGTGAGCGTTTCCGGTTGATCTACAAATAGAAAGCGAGGTTCTGATGGGATTTCTCAAAAAACTGTTCGGCGGGGGAACCCCTTCATCAAGCTCTGACCTTTACACTTTCACTGTCCGCTGTGACCGTTGCGGCGAGACCATTGAAGGCAAGGTCAACCTGAGCAACGACTTGAGCCTGGATGATGAAGGCGGCTACAACGTCCGCAAGGTGCTGATGGGCAGCGGGCATTGCTTTCAGCAGATTGAAGTGACCTTGAAATTCGATGCCTCGCGGCAATTGCAGGAGAAGCAGATTAGCGGCGGAAAGTTTGTAGAAGAAAGTTAATGTCATTGCCCCGCCAATGTGCGGCGGGGTTGCGAGGGCCGATGGTCGAGTAGGCGGTGTTCTTCCGCCGTATCGAGACCCAGCCCGAAGCAATCTCCAACTCGTCAGGGGATTGCTTCGTCGGGAAGAACACCCTCCTCGCAATGACAGAAAGGTGATATATGCGTTTCACATCTCCCCCAAATCAACAGGCCTACTATGCTCAGGTCTGGGAACTGGTACGGCAAATTCCGGCGGGCAGGGTTGTCACCTATGGGCAGGTTGCCAAGATGCTGCCACCGCCGCAGGGCGTGGAAATCGAAGCCTACGCCGCTTTCGGTCCGCGCTGGGTGGGCGGTGCGATGGCGAACTGTCCCGATGACGTGCCCTGGCAGCGGGTGATCAATTCGAAGGGCGAGATCAGTCAACGCCCGGGGGCGCAGCGGCAAAAAGAATTGTTGCTGGAAGAAGGCGTGGTCTTCAACGAGAAGGGTCGTATCGATTTGAAAAAGTATGGCTGGGGAGGTGACGTCAATAGTTCCGAGATACAGCAGCCCACTCTCTTCGATGTTTAATTTTACGAAACAGTAGAGCACAGGTGGAGTGAACTGGCTCATGCCAAAACTATGTCCAAAAATCATCCTGGAAGGCACACGTCTCACTTTCAAGACAGAGATCGCTTTTGCGCTCAATGAACATACGCGGATTGTCGGGCCGCGCAAGTATCGCTATCACTCGCCACTGGTTTCGGCGGAATGGTGCGCCTTCACGAACTTTCCCTGGGGCCGGGGATTGATCAACTTCGAGCCACAGGAAGAAGAGTTGGCCCTGGAAACCTATCAGACATGGGTGCGATTGTTCGAGTTACAGCGTTACTATTCCTGGATCGTCGACCGGTTCCACATTTCTACACAAATGTACCAATTGCGCAAATATGGCAAACACTATGATTTCAAATGGCTCGAAGAACGGCTCTTTCCGCTAGGATTTCGCCTGGTCTACTGTACACGCACTCCAGAATCATTCGAAGTGGCCAGGGCGGAACGGTTGAAGGTCTCGGGCAATCCCTCACAGTATGACGATTTACAAGTATTTGTAGAAGAGCAGGAGTTAATGAACAAATTGATCGGCGCATCCACCCTGCAAACGTTCACATTGGATATATCCGACAACGATGTCCCCAATGCGGTCGAAAATATCGCGGATTGGATGGAGCAAACGGATGGCCTTTATATGTGAGCATCTACCTCTCCACCCTCACCCGCATCACATCGCGTCTGATGCCTCCAAACTTGTACTTGTAATCCTCGTCGCCGCGCATGAAGTCGAATTCGCTGCGCCCATTCTCGTTGGCCCATTGCAGCAGATAGCCGAGTAATACCCAGCCGGGGGATAGATCCTTATAACTAAAGTCCAGCCCGGAGTTGTAGACCCAGATGCGATTGCCATAATCGAAGTTGAGATACCCGGCAGCCTTCTTACCATCCACTTCGAGGAAAGCCAGTTGCAGAATGCCAGCCTTGAAGGCCGCGTGGATCATGGTCTTCATCTGTGTGCGCATGGTCTGGGTCAGGAAGGCCTGTTTGGCGGGATCCTGTGCCATCAGATGGCAGCAGGCCTCTGCTTCGGCATCCAAAGTGGACTCATCGCTGACGATATACCAGTGCACGTTTTGTGCGCTCTCAGCGGCGCGGCGCATTTTGCGGCGGATCTCGTGGCGCTGCTTCTTGTCGATGCCTGCTAAATATTCTTCGAAGTCACCAGGCAGTGGCACGGACAGCGACGGGCGGAAGGGCTCTGCTGTGAAATCCCAGCCACGTTTGGCGGATTCCACCTTCAGCGCAGCCAGGGTGGGAGAGTCATCGGGCAGGTTGTACCAATCGAATGTGGACCGGGCTAAGGCTGAGTTCGAAGCGAGAAAGTCCAGGGTTCCGGAGAGGAAACGAGGCAAGTCGACCGCTCGGACGATCAAGTCCAGATAATCTGAAATTTCGATGCTGCCCAGCAACATCAAGGCCTGCTGGCCATCATCCCGCTCCGTTTCACTTCGGGGACTTTGTTCGGTCAGGAAGAGCGGGGCGATGCCGATCAGTCGGTTACTTTCACGGGCAGAGACCAGAACCAGTTCGGCCTGTTCCCATTCGCCGCCGCCGCAAGTCGCCCACCAGGCGCTGAGATATTCGTGCCGCAAAAAAGGGACATCGCTGATGCTTTCGGAGAGCAAAGCGTTCCATTCAACGGGGTCGAGTTCGGAGAAGTTGTTGTGAAGGGTGAATTTCATAATGATCCAAATATTTTAACCGCCAAGAAGTAGAGAACGCCAAGGCTTGTTTAAAATCGCCAAGTTTTCTTGGCGAACTTCGAAAATTACTTGGCGCTTTGGCACCTTGGCGGTTATTTTGTGTAAGTCTTGTCGTTCAGATTTTACCAGTATAATGATGGCAACCTGACTGATAATCTTACGCCGTGACTACACTTGACCTGACCCTCCTCCCCCTCTATCGCCTGAAAAACCAGGAACTGTCCGCCTTGCCCGGCCTACTGGCGATGACACCGCCGCGCAAGGTTGCGCGTGGCCGCGAGTATGACCGCCTGATCGTCTACCTAGTGCTGACGGGCAAGGCTACTCTTTCCACTGCTGAGTATTTGCAACTGACCAGCCGGACGGCCAACCGTTTCTTTGAAACACCCGGCGCGCTGACGACTGCCATGCGCGCCTCCGTCGAAGCGCTCAACCGCGCCCTGCTTGATCGCAACATGGGCTCTACCGGGCAAGGCCAATATGCCCTCGGCACCCTGGTGCTGGCGGTCCTGCGCGGCGCGCAATGCACGCTGTTGCAATCCGGTCCGACGCATGTCTACAACCTGGGAAGCGAGGCCATGCAACACATCCACGATCCATCGCTTTCGGGCAAGGGCCTTGGAGTGAGCCAATCGGCCGCCCTTCATTTCACCCAGTTCGAACTAAGTCCAGGGGACAGGCTGATTTTTTCCGGCAAGCCGCCAGCCGAATGGGAGCGATTGTACGGCGAAGAAAAGCATCCCTCGTCGATCGAAGCGACCCGGCGACGCCTGCTCTCCATGACCAGGGGCGATGTGAACGCCGTTCTCATCCAGGCGCAGGAAGGGGGCGGTGGACTGACCCTGTTGCGCCCCGCGCCGGCAGGGGGCAAGGCGTCTAAAGAGATCGCTCCCGCAAAAGTTCCCCCCGCGCCTCCCCCTGGGACCGAAAACCTGCCACCGCTGCGTCAACCGGATGCTATCCCCGAGCCAGGTCTTGCCAGCGATTTCGAAGAAGAATTTCCTGAAGAGGTAGAGCCTGAATTTTCGCCTTCGGCTTATGCCATCCCGCCCCAGCCAGAAGACGAAGAGTTGCCCGAAATCGAGACAGTCTCTCCGCAATTCCCGGCCTCGATCCCGCGTGTTGCGTTGCCTGAACCGGAAGCGCCTCCCCTGCGCGAAATGGACGAACCCATCATGGACGAGCCGGAAGAACCGGATGAGCCGGATGAACCGCGCCAGCCGTCCGAGACTGCCCGTCAGGTGGCGCGCGGGCTGGTAGGCGGTATGCGCGCCTCCCGCCGCCTGGGCGCTGCGCTCTCCCGGAATCTGCAAAAGTTCCTGCCTAATTTGCTGCCGGATGGCAATAGCAACATGGCCTCCTCGACCGTCATGATGGCTTTCATCTCTGTCGTCGTCCCGCTCCTGGTGGTCGTAGCCGGGGTGACGGCCTACTTGAAGTTTGGACGCAGCTACCAGTTTGACAATCTCTACCTGCAAGCCCAGGCCGCCCGTGATCAGGCCCAAAGTGCGACCGATCCCGCGCGTCAGCGTGACCGCTGGCAGGCAGTGCTGCTCTATCTGGACCAGGCGGAATACTACCGCCAGACGCCTGAGTCGGATGCGTTACGAGATGAAGCCCAGTCCAACCTGGACACTTTGCAGGGCATCCAACGCCTGAACTTTTACCCGGCTTTCGCAGGCGGTGTCAACGCGCAGATCAGCCGCCTGGCCGCCAACGAAACCGATCTGTATATGCTGGATGCCGAGCGCGGTCGCGTCTTGCATGCCAGCCAGGTCGGGCGTAACTTTGAAATGGATGAGGCCTTCCGCTGCCAACCGGGGCAGTATGGCGATTACCAGGTCGGTCCCATTGTGGATATCCTCATCCTGCCGCGCCTGAATTCGCTCAACGCCGCCGTCCTGGGAATCGATGCGGGCGGCAACCTGTTGTATTGTTCACCTGGAGAGGTCGGGCAGGCCATCCCTCTGCCCGTGCCGGATAGTAACTGGGGCCGTGTAACCGGCTTCACCTACGATAGTGGCAGCCTGTACGTTCTGGATGCGCCTTCCCGCGCCATCTGGGTTTATCCCGGCAAGGATGCCTCCTTCATTGACCGGCCCTATTTCTTCTTTGGCGGGCAGATTCCGGAGATTGAGGATTCGATCGACCTGGCCGTCAATGGCGACGAACTGTTCATGCTGCATGCTGACGGGCATTTGTCCACCTGCTCCTACAGCCGCCTGGAGACTGTGCCCACGCGCTGCCAGGACCCGGCTCCGTTGGTCCATTCACTTCCAGCTTATAACGACATCGACTTGTTTGCCCAGGCTCACATCACACAGATGCAGATCACCCTGCCCCCGGATTCGAATCTGCTGTTGCTGGATGCCGATAACCGCAGTGTTTTGCGGGTCAGCTCGCGCACCCTGGAACTGCAAAACCAGATCTATCCCATGCCGGGTGCCTCCCTCAGGCCTGGCCCAGCGGGTGCGATGACGGTCAATCCCAACCGTGTGCTGTTCCTGGCGGTGGATGACCAGGTCTATTTCGCAGCGGATATGCCGTAGCGTAGGAGGTCGTATGCCGAACTCACCCAGAAGCTTTTGGCAATCATTCCTGGATTTCATTACTTCCCTGTTTGGTGGGGAAGAAATGTCAACTTCTACCCAGGCCAGTCTCCCGCCTGACAGCCTGGATGAGCCCGCGGAAGTTACCCTCAGTAAGGTGCTGGTGATCGTTTACGATCCGCTGATGGACACATCCGGCAGACAAACCTTATCTGCGCACCAGGGTTGGGGACGCGTCGAAGACCTGGCAACCGGTTTCATGACCGACATCCTGCAAAACAGTCATGGCATGGCGCGTTACCAGGTGGTCGAGCGCATCGACGTGAACGAGTTCCCAGCCAAGCTAGATGGCTTCCGCTATACCCCGCAGACCTACCTGGATGTGCTGCGTGGCGCATCTTCTCCCCACATGCCGCAAGAGGTGGATTACTATGCCATCCTCGATCAATTCAACCTGCTCGACCGCGTTGCACGGGGCGAAATCGACGAGGTCTGGACCTTTGGCTTTCCGCATGCCGGATTTTACGAGTCCATCATGGCCGGGCCAAATGCTTTCTGGTGCAACGCTCCTGCGCTGAAGAATACCAATGCATCCAAACGTCGCTTCATCATCATGGGATTCTCATACGAACGCGGCGTGGGCGAGATGCTGGAATCGTTCGGGCATCGGGTTGAATCGATTATGACGAGGTCATTCGAGAACCTTACTGGGGAGGATAACCTGTGGGAGCGCTTCATCCGCTACGAGAAAGTTGCTCCCGGTAAAGCGGCCGTCGGCAACATTCATTTTGCCCCCAATAGCGAACGCGACTACGACTGGAACAACCGGGCCACCGTCAAAAGCGAGTGCTATGACTGGTTGCTGAATTTTCCAGAGTTCAAAGACGACATCCGCAATGTGACCGCGAGCGAATGGGGGCGTGGGGATATCCGCGCTCACCACCAGTGGTGGCTCAAGCACATCCCTCACGTGGCCGGGCGGCGGAATAGAATCCATAACAACTGGTGGCAGTACATTATCAACCCGCAGAATGTTGGTGGTTGAAAAACCAATTTCCGGAATGCGTTCCGTTTTTCGAAAACGCTCGTAGTTTATAAAAAAATCGCCGACTCTCATCGGCGATTTTCGAGTTAATCTGAATCCATTATTCTGCAGCAACAGCCTTCGTTTTATGGCTTTTCCTTTTGTTTTCTTTGACATACGCCGTGCGCAACTTGACTGGTGGTTCCACTTCTTTGGCGCGCATACGTAGGTTCAGCATCTCCACGAAGACCGAGAAACCCATTGCAAAGTAGATATATCCCTTGGGGATATGCTGGTGCAGTCCTTCCACAATTAGCGTGAAGCCGATCAAGAGCAAGAAACTGAGCGCCAGAATTTTGATCGTGGGGTGTTTTTCTACAAACTCCCCAAGCGGTTTGGCCGACCAGATCATCACACCTGCCGCTAGAATAACTGCAATGATCATAATGAGCACTTCATCTACCATGCCTACCGCGGTGATCACGGAATCCAGCGAAAAGACGATGTCCAGCAGCATGATCTGGATGATTACGCTGGTAAAACTGGCTGCCACCCTGGCCGAACGCTGACCTTCCACACCTTCCAATTTGTGGTGGATTTCCAGTGTGGCTTTGCCCAGCAGGAACAAACCGCCTGTCAACAAGATCAGGTCGCGACCGGAAAGCGTAAATGAGAGCATCGAGAAGAGCGGCTCTGTCAGACCAATCACCCATGAAATGGACAGGAGCAGCAAGATACGCGTAATGACCGCCAGGGAAATACCGGTTGTGCGCGCTCTTTGCTGTTGCTCGACCGGCAGTTTTCCCGCCAGGATCGAGATGAAGATGACATTATCCACACCCAGGACAAGCTCAAGTGCTATCAAAGTGACAAGCGCGATCCAGGCATCAGGTTGTGTGATCCACTCCATATTAAGTTCTCCTTATTGCTGTTCGAGTATATAACAACTCCAGAGAGGCTGCAAGCAAGCAAGGAAAATTGAAAAGAATTTAACGGATAAATGCAATGTCGTTTTGTCGAGAATATCTCAGAAGCTGTTTGAAAAGTATTGACTGTCGGCCAGAAGATCAGGTAAGTTTTGGGTATGGACAACCAAATATACCCAACCGATATGGC
>JAFGKO010000241.1 GCA_016928525.1 Anaerolineales bacterium
GAGGTCAAGTTCTACGACGAATTCCAGGTGCTCGACTTGCTGGTCGTAGACGGGAAGACCGCTGGCGTTGTAGCGGTCGAGCTGGCGACCGGCGAACTGCACACCTTCCACGCCAAAGCCGTTATCTTTGCCACCGGGGGGCACGGGCGCGTCTGGGAGATCACCTCCAACGCCTATGCCTATACCGGGGATGGAGCCGCAGTCGTCTACCGCCGCGGCATCCCGCTGGAAGATATGGAGTTCTTCCAGTTCCATCCCACCGGCATTTACAAGATGGGCATCCTGATCACAGAAGGCGTGCGCGGGGAAGGCGGTGTGCTGATCAACGGCAAGGGCGAGCGCTTTATGACGGAATACGCGCCCACCGTCAAAGATCTGGCCTCGCGTGATGTGATCAGCCGCGCCATTTATCTCGAAATTCGCGAAGGGCGCGGTGTGAACGGGTCGAATTACGTCTACATGGATGTGCGCCCCGAAGTCGTCAACAAGTATGCTGCGATCGATGGCCGCACCAACCCGGACGGTTCTCCCTTCGTTGTAACCGGCGAACAGATCCTGAGCAAACTGCCCGACATCATCGATTTTTGCCGCGTCTACCTGGGTGTAGACCCGGTCACACAGCCGATGCCCATCCAGCCAACGGCGCATTACACCATGGGCGGCATTCCCACCAATAAGTACGGCGAGGTGGTGATAGATGACAAGAACACTGTCTTCCCCGGTCTGTATGCGGCCGGCGAGGTGGCCTGCGTCTCCATACACGGCGCGAACCGACTGGGGACAAACTCCCTGGTAGATATCATAGTCTTCGGCAAGCATGCCGGTCTGCGGGCAGCGGAATTCGCCAGAGGCGCGGACTATGTCCCGCTCCCGGCAGATCCAACTGAATTTTCGCGGGAGCAGTTTGATGGTCTCAGGCATGGAAGAGGAAAGGAAAACGTCTTCGATATCGGCAACGAGATGAAGAAGGTCATGTTCGATGACGTGGGCGTCTTTCGCATCGAAGAAGGCATGAAGAACGCGCTGGCGAAGGTCAATGAGCTGCAGGAACGCTTCAAGCAAGTCAAAGTCCAGGATACCGGCAAGATCTTCAACACCGAACTGCTTAATGCGTGGGAAATGGGCAACTTGCTCGATATGGCCGAGGTAATCACGGCTTCCGCGCTCAACCGCAAGGAATCGCGCGGCGGGCATGCCCGTGAGGATTATCCTGAACGGGACGACCAAAACTGGCTCAAACATACCCTGATCTGGAAAGAGGACGGCAAGCTGAAGATCGGGTACAAGCCGGTAGTGATAACCCGTTTCGAGCCGAAGAAGAGAGTATATTAATAACCAGATGTCATTGCGAGCCCCGTAGGGGCGTGGCAATCTCAAGTTTACAGGTTATAGGAGATTGCCACGTCGCCACTCCGTGGCTCCTCGCAATGACACCTTCAACGAGGTGTCATAATGGATGTTACGCTGAAAATCTTCCGCTACAATCCCGAAAAAGACCAGAAATGGCATTACGAGACCTACGTGCTCGAAGCCGAGCCGACTGACCGCGTGCTCGACCTGCTCGAAAAGGTCAAGGCCTACAATGATGGCACGCTCTCCTTCCGGCGCTCATGCGCCCACGGCATCTGCGGCTCGGACGCCATGCGCATCAACGGGCGCAACTACCTGGCCTGCAAGGCACTGGTCAAGGATTTCGGTGAAAAGATCACGGTCGAACCCATCTTAGGGTTGAAGGTTATCAAAGACCTGATCGTGGACATGGAACCCTTCTTCGATAACTACAAAAAGATCCTGCCCTTCTTCATCAACGAAAGCCCCATCCCTGAAGACGGTAAGGAACGCATCCAATCGCAGGAAGAGCGCGCCCGCTTTGACGATACGACGAAGTGCATCCTATGCGCGGCCTGCACTACCTCCTGCCCGTCCTTCTGGGGCAGCGACGATTATCTCGGCCCAGCGGCGCTGGTCAACGCACACCGCTTCATATTCGACAGCCGCGACGAGGCCGCCTCCGAGCGTTTGCACATCCTGTCCGAAACCTCCGGCGTGACGCGCTGTCATACCACCTTCAACTGCACCGTGGCCTGCCCGCGCGAGATCCAGATCACGGTGGCAATCGGTGAATTGAAGCTGGCTATGGTGACAGGAAAGCTGGATTAAAGATTTCAGACTTTAGACTTGTAGACCGAGGTGATTGCCTCGGTCTTTTTTAGTTCAAATCTTTGTTGTCTTGAACTTCGAGTCCATTTTATAATTGGCTTATCATACTGCAGGCCTAGACAGAAAGGTAAGAGAAATGGAAAACAACAATTATTCAAGTCCTTTTGACCCAAAGCAAATCGAACGGAATACAAAAACAAGGTTATGGAGAACCGGCATACTATCAATTCTTGTTTTCTTCGCTGTACTCTTACTTATTCTTCTCATCATATTTCCGCTGACCACGTATTTGCCAGAAAGAGTAGGAAAGGGAGATAATGCCAGACTCATCAATTGGAATCTCCTCGAGGGAATTGCCAGCCTGGTAACCGTTTCGCTCGTCCTAGGTGGCCTGGCCTTTGCCTTCATCGAATACGTCCAAACCGCTATCCAACAAAGCCGGGAAAACGCGGAAACCTCCTTCAATATCTACAAAGAGGTTTATTACAGAATCATGAATCCTGAAGCGATGGAAGCACGTCGGTGGATCATCTTGAATTTACCCACCAGGAATGACCAGGAGGACGACCAAGCCTGGCTAAAACGTACGACAGCTGCGCTGAATAAACGCCCGCGGGGTTGGAAGGACGAACGCCCTCCAGGCAAGGAATACCTTAAAGAGGTGCTTAACACTTTGGACTTCCTCGGTTTTGTTGCCAAACATTACTGGAGCATGGGAAATGAACTGGTCAAGTGGATGAGCCCGCCCGTTGCAAAAGTCTGGGAACGGATTTATCTTTATATAAAACAGGAAGCCGAACAACGCAACGAGCCAGATTTCTACGAATCGGCGAGCGAATTCGGTCAATACTGTGTTGAGTGGCGAGATAGGCATTATCCAAAATCCATTGTCATTCGCGATGCGACATAAACGCAGTCTTGATGGTTTTCATCAAGTCGACAAACAGGTCATGCGGAGAAGGTGATCTGTTTGTCTTTAAATCGGCGGTCACGTATATAATCGTCCCTATGAAACCCTGGAAAACCAAAACACGCCAAACCATCCTGGACGAACCGCCTTGGCTAACCGTTGAACGTCACACGGTTGAACTACCGGATGGAAAACTCATTCCCAACTGGCCGTGGATCATCACCCCCGACTACATCAATGTGGTCGCGGTGACCGAGGATGGACATTTTATCTGTTTTCGCCAGGTCAAATATGGGATCGAGGGAATGACGCTCGGCATCGTTGGCGGGTACATCGAGGCGGGCGAAGAACCGCTGGCAGCCGCGCAGCGGGAATTGCGGGAAGAGACCGGGTACGAGTCCCCGGATTGGGTCTCGCTGGGCAGTTACCGGGTCGATCCGAACCGCGGGATCGCCACCGGGCATTTGTTTCTCGCACGCTGGGCGCGCTATGCCACTCCCCCCAAGGCGGATGATCTCGAGGAACAAGAACTGCTACTGCTCACACGCGAGGAAATAGAGACTGCCTTGAAGAGCAGCGAAATCAAAATACTGGCCTGGGCAGCAACTGTTGCTTTTGCGCTACAACATTTATAAAAATGATGGGGATGTGGGGTGACCCCACACCTCGTTTTATTGAAAAGACTGGGTTTTTCTTTATAATGGAATTATAGAGAAAGGCATTCAATGTCCTGGCAAAACCAATTGAAGGGCGATTCTTTATCCTGGCTGCTGGAGTCCGGCTCTCCGGGAGTCCGTTATCTGGCACTGCGTGATCTGGCAGACGATGCAAAGGAACCAGAAATTTCTAACGCACGGGAAGCAGCCCACAAGGGTGGTCCGATTGCGACCATCCTAGAGGAGATGAGTGGAGAAGGCTACTGGGCAAAAGAGGGCCCCGGCTATCTTCCCAAGTATCACTCCACCGTCTGGGCGCTGGTCATGCTAGCCCAACTGGGCGCTTCCGCGCAGCAGGACGAACGCATCGCGCTGGCTTGTTCCTACTTGCTCGAGCATGCCCTGGCTCCCGGCGGACAATTCTCTACATCCGGCGCGCCGTCCGGGACTGCCGACTGCTTGCAGGGCAATATGTGCTGGGCGCTGACCGAACTTGGCTACGAGGATCCGCGCCTGGACCTGGCATACGAATGGATGGCGCGTAGCGTGACCGGCGAAGGGGTTGCTCCCGCTCATGAAAAGGAAGCGTCCCTTCGATTTTACGCCGGCAAATGTGGACCGGTCTTCTGCTGCGGTTCGAACAACAAGATGCCCTGTGCCTGGGGCGCCGCCAAGGTGATGATAGCCTTCAGCGTCCTACCGAAAGAGAGCCGGACGCCCTTGATCGACGATGCCATCCGGCAGGGCGTGGACTTCCTCTTCAGTGTCGATCCGGCCGAGGCAACCTATCCTAGCGGCTGGAGCGCTAAACCCAGCGGCAACTGGTGGAAGTTCGGCTTTCCGGTCTTCTACGTGACCGACATTCTGCAGATCGTGGAAGCGTTGATTGGATTAGGTTATGGCCGTGACCCGCGCCTGGGCAACGCGCTGACCCTCATCCGCGAGAAGCAGGATGAGGAGGGGCGCTGGCCATTGGAATATGACTACACTGGCAAAACCTGGGTGGATTTTGGTCCCAAGAAAGAACCCAACCAGTGGGTCACACTACGGGCTTTGCGCGTACTGAAGGCGGTTGCGTAGCTCCCGTCGCCGTCCTCGGCGGCGTCTTACAGGGATGCTTCGAGATTTGAACAACCACCTTGACATCTGAAAAGATGTCATATATGATGTCAAATAAGACATCACAAACGAGGCAAATATGACACGCTATTCCCTAAGCCTGCCCCCTGCCCTCAAGCGCGAAGCCGAACAACTGGCCAGGAAACAGGGGATTTCCTTGAACCAGTTCATCCTGTGGTCTGTGGCCGAGAAAGTTGGCGCGCTGGCTCAGGGTGTGGACGATCCCGACTTTCCTGGCATCAGCTACCGGCGAGGCACATCCCGCCAGCCGACGCCCGTGCTGCGCGGCACAGGTATCCGCGTGCAGACAATTGCAATTGCGGCCAACAATTGGGGCATGTCACCTGCTGAGATCGCGGACGAATACGATATTCCCGAAGCGCAGATCAGGGAAGCGCAGTCTTTTTATGAAGCCCATCGCGCCGAGATTGACGCCGCTATCGAATCCGAAGAAGCACTCGCTCCCAAATGACCAGGCCCCGCCTGCATCTGGATGCGGACGCTTCCATCAAAGCGTTATACAAAGCTTTGCGTGAACGCGGGCATGATGTGACCCGCACCCCCACCGAATGGATGCCCTTGGACGCCAATGACCGGGCACAACTACTGGGCGCAACGGCACAGGGTCGCATCCTTTTTACATTCAACATCCATGATTTTCTGTCACTGGCGAATCAATACCCTGAGCATCATGGCCTGTTACTGGCAACACAGGATCGCTGGACGTTGCGCGAATTGATCTATGCCCTCGACCGTATGCTCAGTGAAACGGAAGCAGATGAATGGGTCGGTCAGGTGCGCTGGTTGAATGATTGGAAAGAATAGAGAGTGTCACTGCGAGCGAGCGCAGCAAGCGTGGCAGTCTCATGCTATTTGGAAAAATTGAATTTCTAGAAACCTTGAGATTGCCACGCCGCCTACGGCGGCTCGCAATGACACTTTTGTCTCAGGAGGATAACATGCAAGTCGAAAAACTTTCCGAAACGCTTTACAAGTTTACGTTATCCCAAAATGATTTCACCGTTAATGTGGTAGCTAGCATAGGCCCAGATGGCATCTTACTGGTTGATACGGGATGGACAGGGACCGCTGATGAATTGAACGAAAAAATCAGAGAACTGAGTGATGACACTATCAAATTGATCATCTTCACACATCAACATGGCGATCACATCGGGGGAAGGGGAGTCCTGGGCAAAGATGCCACTCTGATCGCCCACAAGAGCGTCAAAGACGAATTGGCCGGGAAATACTTTGCGCTGGACCCGCTCCCTGGGCAGGAGTTGCCCCTGATTACCCTGGACGGTGAGCTTTCGTTACGGTTCAACAGGGAAGACATCCGGATCATCCCTGCGCCCGGGCACACGCGAGGCGACATGGTCGTTTATTTTGTTGATTCGGGAGTCGTCTGTATGGGGGACCTGCTCTTCTCGGATACCTATCCCCTCGTTTTCCCAGCCTATGGCGGGGATGTCGATCGATACCTCGAAACCATGCAGTGGCTGATCGACCTTTTCCCGGCGGATATGAAATATATCGCAGGACACGGACGCGACTACAGCCTGGAAGAATTGAAAGCGTATCACCACATGGCCGTCAGTACCATAGATTTGATCAAGCAGGGTATTCACGCCGGGAAGGGTCCGCGGGAGATGGTCGCAGAAAACCTACTAAAGGATTGGGAAAAATGGAGTAGCCCACAAATTACCAGCGAAACCTGGATCACGCAGGTCTACGAGAGTGTAACCAGCCAGGGGAGAAAATCCATTGCGGAACCGCTGACCCATACGATCATGGAGGCAGGGGTTGAAACCGCTATTGCGCAATACCACCAATTGAAAAAGGACCAGCCAGATTCCTACGATTTCAGCGAGAACCAGTTGAACATGCTTGGCTACCAACTTCTCTGGCGAAACATGAACGAGGCCGCCATAGAAGTACACAAATTGAATACCCAGGTATATCCAGACTCTGCCAATCCCTATGACAGCCTTGGGGAAACCTACGCAGCCAGTGGGGAGGTGGCACTTGCCATCCAAAGCTATGAGAAGGCGCTGGGGATCAATCCCGACATGCCTTCTGCGATTGAGGCGTTGAAGAAGTTAAAGTCTGAATCTTAAGACTGAATCACTTTTCAGATGTCATTGCGAGCCCCACCTTGCGGGGCGTGGCAATCTCACAGCACCTGAAAATATATTCTTTCTAGGTTACTTGAGACTGCCACGTCGGCCCTTCGATTTCGCTCCGCTCCACTCAGGACCTCCTCGCAGCGACATTTTCACTTTTTAATCTATAATAGAGCAAACATCTTCAAGGGCAGGCATCGTTATGTTCAAAACGTGGTCGTTTTGGAAAACCTTCTTCACCAGCTACATCGCTTTTGTTGCAGGTATTTGGGGATTCGTAGAAGCCTACACCTATTTCGAAAACGATTCTCTCAAGAACATGCTTGGTTCTTATTGGTGGGTTGTTTATTATCTGGTTCCTTTGATTATTGCCCTTTTCATTGCTGTCTTAAGAAATAAAAGCGAAAGCTTAGTGGGAGAAACTCAAAGGCAGAAGTATATTTCAATATCACCTGATAATCCTTTACGAATTGAACTTTTCGGAAGAGAGAAAGAAAATGCAACAATTTGTGAATTTTTACAGAAGCCGGGTATTCCAGCGATTGTTGTTTGCGGAATTAGTGGTATGGGTAAATCGGCGTTAGCTTCTGAGATCTTTAATGAGGCAATAAATATGTCCTTCGAAGTTCCGATTTGGCTTAGCGCTGGGAATCAAACTTTTAATAAATTAGATGTTTTGAAAGCAATCGGACTGTCATTAGAACTGTCATTGGAACGGAAGCCTAATGAAGACGCCCCAGATGTTTTGAAAATTCTACGCGAAAAAAAGTGTCTTTTGGTCATTGACGGTTTTAATAGTGTTGCTAAGGAAGATGTAATTTTATTCCTAAACAAATTTCCAGGCTCAAGCAAAGTGTTAATTACTAGCAGAAATTCGACTATTGTCAGTCAAGATGAAGATTCAGGGAGTAAATTCTTAAATGCAAATTATGTTACACTCGAAAAATTAGACGAAACATCGGGGATCGAGTTTATAAAAAATGTATTAGAAGGAAATCAGAATTTATCATTTGACAAAGAGAGTGTTGAAATAAAAAGTAGCGAGCTGTATCAGAAAGCAAAAGGTAATCCTGGGGTAATAAAGCTAGGGCTAGATACTGTAGAATCTTTAGAGATGGCAATCGAACTCATTCAAGAAGGTGAATTCGATTTTTTTGATCGTATCTTTTCACATTCTTGGAAAAAACTAAGCAGATCAGCCAAACGAACCTTGATGATTATGACGCTCTTTGCTACGCAGGTAGAAAAAGAAGCCATTATAAAAACTTTGAGAGTTAAATCAGCCGAGAAAGAGTTGATTGAACTAAGAAGGCTATTTCTAATTGAACGCTTGGAAGTTGATACCATAAAAAACAACAAAAACAAAGATAAGGTAACAAAATTAAATTATCGTATCCACCCATTGACACGTAAGTTCGCCGAGAAAAAATTTGAAGCTTTATCACACTTCTTTTTAAGAAGAAAAAGTAAAATTCTTTTTGTAAACTACTATGCTTCAAAAATACATGCGTTGCTTGGCGAAACTGTTGAGGAAGCTACGCGCGAAAATCGCAAAAACTATCGCATTGTTTTTTTAGAGATGGACAACATTCTTGCTGCTTTAGAGATTGCCGTTAAAATAAATGCTCGAAAAAAGATACGAAACATTATCATACCGTTATTAAGTCCATTATTTGATGATGGCAGGCATAATCAAAGAATAGAGTTAGCTAAAAAGGCTATGCCCAAGATAAAGGATCCCGACGATCTATTCTGGTTACGTGATGCTATCATCAGTTCTCTGTTTGAAACATGTGACCTGAAAGAAGCAAATAATAAGGAAGAGATACAGGCTCAGATTGATTTGATGCGAAATCAAGCGAAATCACCAAAAGTGAAAGCTGTTCCTTATGTTGAGTGGTATCAAGTACGTCTTTATGATCAAATCGGGGATTATGATAAGGCTATTAAATTAGCAAACGATTCTCTAGAAATCGATCCATCAGATCGAGCAAGATGTGAATTGTATTGTAGTCTTGGTGACGTTCTGGTACATAAATATAAGCTTTATAACGATATAAACTATCTTAAACAAGCGAAAGAATTATATAATAAGCGTATAAAGCTCAGCAAAAAATTCAAAACAAAAGATTCTGATTTGGTTCCTTGGGGATACAATCGCTTAGGTAGATGTTACCTAAAAATGAAAAATTGGGAACTTGCTAGAAAGAATTTTCATACAGCTATAAAAAAGGCTGAAGAGATAAATGAGAAACTTACTCAAGCACATGCTCTACGTGGCCTTGGACTTGTAGAATGGAGGGAGGGGAAATACTATGAAGCAGGAAAGTGGCTATTAAAAAGCATAGATATGTTCACGCACACAGGTTCATCTGTAATGATCAAAAGAGTAGAAACTGATAAAGAAATCTTAAAGTCTCTGATAGACAAAGAAGCCAGCCACCGATTAATGTAACGTCGCTTGCACTAGACTCGTGGGATTCACATCGCCAAAAGGAGTTGTTTCTGTGCCCGAACATATTCCGTCAAATCAGAATCATTCCGCTCACCTGCGGGTAACGCACACCTTAGGCAAAATGGAGGATGCAAAATGACAGTAGATGTTATCCAGACGATTGCCGGCTATATTGCCATTGCAGTGCCAGTGACAGTTGCTCTTGGCAACCTAGCGCGAATAATTTTGGAATGGCTAAATCAACGCCACAAAATCAAGACAACGGTTATTCAGCAGACGCATAACATCACAACACACTATTTGGATCGTGCACTTGATCCCCAAGTTCCACTTGCTTTTCGACACCAACTGCTCCGATTTCTAGCTACACCTGATCGCGATGGGTCACGATTACAAACTTGGGCACAAAATGAGCTAGAACGTGTAGGGAGCATCGTAGATGAAGCTAACCGTGCGGTAGAAGCTGCTGAAAAAGAACTCCAAGCTGCCAAAAGCGCAGCTCAAATTGAAGCTGCGGAAAGAAAATTGGCAGAGGCTATGCAGCGCCAAAAATCTCTCATGGAACCGCCAGCAAAACCTCCACTGACTGCTGCGTCACTACGGGCAGGTTTCATTTATGAAGAAGAGTTAAGCGGACTTGAGATGAGAGATGCAGATCTTAACAGAATGAGCTTGACATATAGAAATCTACGTGGTGCGGATTTCTCGGGAAGTGATCTCACTGGTGCGACTCTCCAAGGATCTGATTTGCGGGCGGCCAGTTTTATTGGTACAAAATTGGATGGCACAGTTTTTTATAGAGCTGATCTACGCGGCGCAATCTTGCGGGAGGCGATATTGAAGAACACCAATTTCCAAGAGGCTCACCTTGAGGGAGCCGATCTTAGTTCAGCGAAAATTGAAGGGGCTGACTTACGTGCCACATATGATCAGACGACAAAATGGCCAGCAGGCTTTGATCCTGATGCTGCTGGTGCTGTTCAGATCAATGTTCCAGAGACTGCAAATGTTCCGCAATCGGAGTGAGATTGAATAAATGAGGAGAAATGAAAATCGTGTCTAGCACTTTTACTCCGATTGCTCTGTCAAAATGAGTTGATACTACACTTGAACATCTTTTTTATAAAGCTTTCCTGCTTTCACAGGAGAGCTTTTTTCCTTATAATAAGGGCAACGTCCTCAACCTATAGAGGTGATCCCATGCCCTTCTCTCCCGTCAACTACTCCCAGGGTGACCCGGCCTGGAAATCGGTCAAGATCGGCTCCAGCAGCGAGACCATCGGCCACGTCGGATGTGCGCTGACCAGCCTCGCCATGCTGGTCAGCGGGCACGGCTACCCCGAAACGCCCAAGACGCTTAACGCCAAGCTCAAGGCACGCGGCGGCTACGTGGACGCGGCCATCATCTGGGGCGCGGTCACTAGCATTTATCCGCAGATCGTCTACCGCAACCTGGTGCTGTGCCGCGACACCGCCGCGCCGCTCGCCCGGATCGACGCCTCCATCGCCGCCGGTCAGCCCGTGCTGGTCGAGGTGGATAGCTCGCCCCAGGCCGGTTTGCAAACCCACTGGGTGGTGCTCTACGCCAAGCAGGGCGACGATTACCTGATGCTCGATCCCTGGCCCCATCCGACCGAGAGCGGTCAGGAGGTGCCCCTCATGCCGCGCTACAGTCATGGCAAGGCGCTTCAGAAGAGCATCACCGCTGTCGTCTTCTACGAATGCCTGCAGAGCGGGACGGGCGACTCTGGGGATACAGCCACGACGAAACCGACCTCGCCAACCGAGCCGGGGACCTATGTCAAGATTCCCGTCAGCGTGGAGGCCGGTCTGCGCCTGCGCACCGCGCCCACGACTGCTTCCGATACTGTCGCCATCGAACCGCCCGGGGCCTTGCTCCGTATCGTCGAGCCCGTCAGCGTGGCGCTGCCCAAGATCGGCGTCTACGACCAGTGGCTCAAGGTCCGCGACGGGCAGGGACGCGAGGGCTACGTCGCTGCCTGGTACGTGGAAGCGGGGCCGACGGTCGAGGGGACGCAGGAGCCTCCGATAGCAGAACCAGCCCCAACATCCACGCCTGAACCGACTCCAGAGCCGACTCCGCCTGTACCGGTTCCCACCGAACCGGTGAGTGAAAACGAGGGAGAACCAGAGCACGCAGCACTGACCGTCTACGTCTCGCAGTCCGTTGGCGAGGCTGGCCTGCGCCTGCGCAAGACAGCCAGCCTGGGCGGCGCGCTGGTGGCCATCGAAAAAGCCGGGGCCGCGTTGACTGTCCTCGAACCTGCCGATAAAGCCCGCGCCAAGGTCGGCAAGCAAGGCAAATGGATCCACGTCTCAGACCCCGAACGATTGCAAGGCTACGTGGCCGCGGACTACGTTGAATTGAAAAACGAACCTGTCCTGGAAGAACCGGTTGTAACGCCCGAGCCAGTCGCGGAGGCGGGAACCGTCTACGTCAGCAGCGCAGCAGCGGCCGGTTTACGCCTGCGGTCGGAACCCAACACGAACTCGGACACGCTTGCGATCCTGCCCCCCGGGACCGAACTGAAGGTGCTGGAGGGCACGGCCAAGATGATCGGCGTCTACGGCAAATGGTTCAAGGTGCGCGAAACCGGCGGGACGGAAGGCTACGTGGCTGCCTGGTACCTGCGCAAATGAAGAAAACACTCTAAAATCTTTGCGATCTTCGCGTGCTTCGCGGTTCAAGAGAAAACCGCACCGTAGTAGGAGACTATCAACCTTTGAAAACAGGGAATACACAATGACCACCCACCTTCGCGAACGACTGCAACAAGGGGAATTGGTGCTCGGCACCATCCTCAGCCTGAACTCGCCCGACGTGGCCGAGATCTTATCCAAAACCGGCTTCGATTGGCTCTTCATCGACGGCGAACACGGCACATTCGATACCCATGAACTGCAAGCCATCCTGCAGGCGGCTGGTGAAAACGTCGAATGCGTTTTTCGCATCCCGGCTTTGGAAGAAGTGCATATCAAAAAAGCGCTCGACGTTGGCGCCAACGGGCTGATCGTGCCCCAGGTCAACACCGCTGAACAAGCGCGGAGTCTCGTGCAATGGTCGCGCTACCCGCCAAAAGGCAACCGCGGACTTGGCTTTGCGCGCGCCCAGGGATACGGTTTCGAAGTAAACGAATATCTCCAATCAGCAAATGAAACTATCACCTTGATCGTCCAGGCCGAGAGCGCCGAGGCCGTGAAGAACATCGAAGCTATTGTTCAAGTTGAGGGCCTGGATGCCGTGCTGGTCGGTCCGTATGACCTTTCGTCCAGCCTGGGGCATCCGGGCGAGGTGACACATCCAGAAGTCCAGGAAGCCATCCGGCGCGTCGCCAGAATCTGCAAAGAAGCCAACATGCCGGTCGGCATCTTCGGCATGACGGCGGAAGCAGTCCGGCCTTACATCGAGCAGGGCTTCAGGTTGATCGTTGTGGGCGTGGATACGGTACTGCTGGGGAACACCGCGCGTCAACTGCTCCAGCAGCTAAGAGAGGTCTGAAAACTTTACACGAAGACACCCAGCCTCGAAGACACAAAAGAAAAAAACTCTGTGACCTCGTGTATTAGTGACTTGGTGGTAAAAAAGTTTTCCTAAAAGACAGAGTTCAGAGCCCGCACAAATGCTGCCACCATCTTCTCCAGGTTGATCTCCTGCGAGACGATGCGGTACGATTCAGCCCCCATCTGCCGTAAACGTGCGCTATCTGACAAGGCTGCGCGCAGGGTCGCAACCAACGCGTTGTAATCCTCGGGCGGGATCTGCCAGCCGTTTTCAGGGCGGACCAAATCGTCTTGCGTGCCGTCCCCCTTCGCCACAATGACGGGGAGTCCGTAACTCATGGCCTGCTGCACGGCCAGCCCTCCGGTTCCAGGCAGGACGAACAGGTCTGCTTCCGAAAAATAAGGCTCCAGCTCGTCCCCATGCTTTGCCCCCACAAACTGCGCGGACGGGTAAACCTGCTGCGCCAGCGCCTCCAAATTTCCTCGCTCCGGCCCATCCCCGACGATGACCAGGCGTGGTCCTGGATCTGGCATTTCCGCACAGGCACGCAGAAGGGCGTCTATCCTTTTACGGGCCTGCAACCTGCCAACGAATAATATCGAAGGTTGAAGCTTGAAAGTTGCCGGTTTAGGCGACAACGCTCTTTTTGGGGCAGGCGAGGCCGCATTATGCGCCACGAAAATCTTCTCGCGCGGGAAACCGAGCGCAGCATACTCGTCCGCGCCGCGCTGGCTGTAGGCGATCAAGCCGTTGAATTGACTGAGGAAGGCCCGCCTCCGTCTCTCTCCCCAATTTCTGAGAAAATGGGGGGAGCCGGAGGGGGGCGGAGCGCCCAGTCCCCAACCAATGACCGGTCGTCCACGCCGCTGCATCCACTTCACAGCCGCAGGCGTCGAAAGGTAACGCGGATTGGCTTCCACGATCAGCGCATCAGGATTCCAGTCCAACAGCCAGTCCAGCACTCCTCGCTGGTAGCACAGATAGAGCGGGCCTTTGAGCAAGTGGATATTCCGGGTTGGGGCGTAGTTCGCGACTTGCAATTTTCCGCTGTCGATGCTCTCTTCCGCGCGCGCCTGCCCGGCAAACAGGCTCATGCCACCCTCGCAGGCCGAAGCCAGCATGTCGAAGAACGGCACACGATAAGAGGGCAGTACACGCTGCTGCAAACCCAGCCTTCCAGGGAATTTCACTTCACCGCTCACTGAAACCTGACCACTGCTTACTGATCACTGATCACTGGTTACTGAAAACTGGTCACTGCTCACTGGGCGCGACATGCGGCGCACCCCAGGCCGGAGATTTATGGCAGTGAACCACTTTCCATTTGCCGTCGATCTTGACGATGACGCGGCTCTCGTTGTGCGAGGCCACCCGCACGCCTTCAGGCAAGGCCGTGGTGACCAACATGGTATAGCTGGCGATGGCTGTATCGCCGTAGCGCTGGATGTGCAGGTTGGCCAGGTCGAAGCGCGAGGCCGCCCGTTGCCCCTTGTCCTCCGCACCGAACACAGTACCACGCTCGGCGTTGGCGTTCATCATGAACTTGTGGAAGGGCAGCCCATCCAGCCGGTGCGGGGTGACCCACCATTCGTAGAGAGTCAGCTCTTCGGCGGTGGTTTCATAGTAGGCCGCTACATCATTTTTTTGAATGGCCTGCAAATGCGCTAACAAAAAGGCTTTGATTTCTTCGTCCATTGTTTTCTCCTTTACCACAAAGGCACGGTTTTCTGTCCGCTAATCTACGCCAATCTTCACGAATTTTTTAAGAGTTAGCGCATATTCGCGAGGGTTGGCGGATAAATTGCTAATCAAGTAATACCTTCACGTAAGCATCTACCATTTTGTCCACGCTCAAGAACTCTTCTGCCCGTGCGCGCGCAGCAATCCGAAAGCGCTCTTGTTCCCCCAGAACTTCCCCGGCCGCCTTTGCCAGCGCAGGCACATCCGGCGGTTCGAGTTTCCACGGATCGCCGCCATAGGGCATAAGCCGCCCGGCCTGCTCGCCGACCAATTCGCGCAGGGAACCGGTGTCGAAGCCAACCACCGGTAGTCCGCAAGCCAGCGCCTCGATGACCGAATTCGGGCAGGGCGGGTTGATCTCAGCCGAAAAAAGCAGATGCGAGGAGCGCATCAACTCAGGGATTTGTTCGTGCGAGATGACGCCCAGGAATCTGAGCGGGATTTTACTTTCTTTTTCCAGACGATTTTTGGTGCGTGCATCCACTTTACCCGCAATGGTCAGTTCAACTGGAAAGTCCGCCGACAGGATTTCCGCTAACTGAGCGGCCGCTTGAAGTCCCGTATCCAGCCCGCCTGCAAGGCTGCCTTCCACCACCAGAATGCGGTAGGGGGAGTAGGACAAAATACCCCTTCGGGGCACTTTGGCATTTTGTCCAACAGGCATATAAACATCCAAATCTACACCATTGAGAATCACGTTCCCAGGCACACGCGCCACGCCATACCAATCTTCCCACCAACTGCGGATGAACTCGCTCTGGTAGACTACCCGGTCAGCCAGTTTGTTTCGGATCAAAGCCAACAGTATATTGCCGTACTCCGCGCGCAGGCTGTAACGCAGTCCACTCCAGCGCACGCGCTGCACCCAGTTGACCCCGTCCAGGCGCTGCACGATGCGGATGCCGCGTCGTTTAGCCCGCCATAGCGGGAGCAGGTGACGGGTCCCGCCAATGACCAGGAGGGCATCAGCATCTTCGTCGGGATTGTGAGTCACCTCCATCCCGCGTTTTCGTAACCCGTCTTCGAACTTCGCGCGGAAGGAGGCCATCCCGCCGGTGCTTACCTTGGGAACAATGCAAATTCGAGGCATGAGAAAATTATACTCGCCCATCTCCCTGAGGGAGAGGGGTGGGGGTGAGGGACAATTTATGGTATCCTTAACCAACCCCACCTGCCGGAGCCTGTCTATGTACATTGCCATCGAAGGGGTGATCGGAGTAGGCAAGACCACCCTGGCCCGTTTGTTGCAATCCCGCTTTGACGCTGAATTGCTGCTCGAAATTTTCGAGGAGAACCCGTTCCTCTCCGACTTCTACGCTGACCGGGCACGCTACGCCTTCCAAACCCAGATCTTCTTCCTGCTCAGCCGCTACCGCCAGCAGAACAGCACTGTGCCGGAAATGCTGGCGGATGGCAAGAGCTTGCTGGCGGATTACACTTTCGCCAAAGATGCGCTGTTCGCCGGCATCAACCTGGAAGGTGACGAACTGGAGATGTATCACAAGGTTCATGAGGCCTTGGGAGAGAAAATTCCCAAGCCGGATTTGATCGTCTACCTGCAGGCTAGCACCGATGTGCTGATGCAGCGTATCGCCTATCGAGACCGTCCCTACGAGCGCAAGATGGAGCGCAGCTACATCGACGAGCTGAACCATGCCTACGAAGATTTCTTTTCCAAGCCTTACGACAGTGTGCCGGTATTGAAAATCGATACGAACGCCTTGAACATCATCCAGACCCCGGAACATCTGACCCTGATCGAGAACCGCATCAAACAAAGCCTGAGCCTGCCCCCGTTTCAACCTGGGTTGCCATTGCCCGAGACTTCGGGAACTAAGCCCTCAACAGGAAATTCATAGGGAGGATCCATGCGCGTTACGCGTGAATCGCTCATCCGCATTGCCAAAGAGACCGCCCAGGAGCGGGCTTACAACGACAAGAACATCCTCTCCGCCTACCTGACCGGTTCCCTGCTGACCGAGGAACCCTTTCTGGGTGGCGTGACAGATATCGACCTGGTATTGGTCACGGTCAACAAACCGCCACTGACGCGCGAGATCGTCGCACTGACGCCCGATTTCCACCTGGACATTTCCTACCATGCCAAAGCGGAATACGACCCGCCGCGCGAGTTACGCGTCAACCCCTGGCTGGGATACGAAATCTACGACCCGATGCTGCTGCACGAAAGCCAGCATTTCTTTGAGTTCACGCAGGCCACCGTCCGCGCCGGGTTTGAGTTCCATGAACCGGCGCTGGTGCTGCAACGCTGCCGCAAGCTGCTCGAGCATGGCCGCAAGATCTGGTTCGACCTGATGGATGTCAGTGAGAAAGCCGGCCCAAAAGATGTAGCCAAGTATCTCAAGTCCCTGTATCACGCTGCCAATGTCATTGCCGAACTGCACGGACCGCCGCTGCCGGAACGCCGTCTGTTGCTATTGCTCCCAGCGTTGGCGGAGCAGGCCGGACGTCCGGGGATGAGCGTGGGTTTTCTGGGTTTGCTGGGAGGCAACGGCCTGGATCCGTCCCGGCTGGCAGGCTGGCTACCGGAATGGGAATCCATGTTCAAAGCGGCCTTCGAAACCGGTAAAGCCGATGCGCGCATCCACACTGCCCGGTTGAACTATTATAAGAAATGTTTCGAGGCTATGCTGGGCCATGAGAACCCGAGCGTGCTACTCTGGCCGTTGCTCAACACCTGGACGCATACCGCCGTTGCCCTGCCAGCCAGCGAAGTCAGCGCCTGGGCGTCTGCCTGCAATTCGTTAGGGCTTTTAGGGGAAAGTTTTGCCGAGCGCGTAGAGGGTCTCGATCATTACCTGGATGAACTTGATATCCTGCTCGATGAAATCGCCGAGGCAAACGGGTTGGAAACGTCTACGAGCATTTAGTTTCACCTTTCAGGCATAGTACTTAAGAGCCATATATGGGGGCTAACGGAATTCCTTTTTGAGGGGATGACACAGACCGAAGCTGAGTCTGAGGCGCGAACTGTGGATAAGTCGTGGAAAACTGTGGATAACTCGACTCAACTGTGGAGAACCCGCTCACTTGTTCGATGAAAGCTGCTGAATCGCCCAAAAGCGCACCCCCATATCTGGGTTGTAATTTCCAGCATCCGCTACATGTGGAAAGTGGAAGTGAGGTCTTCTTTTTCTCCAATTTTATTCGAAGTTTCTCCACAGCCGCGCTCCGATCGTATTAGTGCGCTCCCTCCGATATAAGCGCTTCGTCTTCAAGCAGCCCCCACATATAGGGCTGTCGCGCCACTTGAAAGCCATTCTCCACAGTATCCACAAGCCCTACTAATACAACTGAATCTATAAATCTATTAAAGATAATGCTTGAATCTCTTCTGTAAATCTTGTACAATTTCCTTAGAAACACTATGCCCCTTCTTTGAACCAAGCTGGGAGGCTTCCAATGGAGATGATCAAAGTTTCTGCTAACTCCCGTACATCGGCAGTTGCCGGGGCAATCGCGGGTGTCATCCGCGAGCACAAACGGGCGGATGTGCAGGCGATTGGCGCTGGCGCTGTCAACCAGGCTGTCAAGGCGCTGGTATTGGCGACCGGCTATCTGAGAAATGACGGCATCGATATCTGTTGCGTGCCCGAGTTCGTGGATGTGGAAATCGATGACAAAGTGCGCACGGCCATCAAGATGGTGGTTGAACCGCGCATACCGGCGTCAGGCGTACCGGCATCGGCGACACCAACCTCGACAGCACCAGAGAATTCTTGATCGCCGCATAGATTCCCGGGCGCAGACTGGAATCCGTCGTGGTGTGATAGACTCGGCCTCGACGGTATTTTCTTTTGAGTCATATGGCTGAGATGCGCACACAAAAGTCTATCTTTCGCTGGTTGACCGGTTGGCTGCTGCTGGCCGCCCTGGGGGTAGGCGCGCTGGGCGGGGCAGGCCTGTCTGTCCGCGCGGCGCCGGAGAAACAGGTTGCAATTGGGGATGTTGTTATCAGTGAATTTCGGACTACGGGGCCAGGTGGGGGAAATGATGAGTTTATAGAACTTTATAACCGGACAAACAATTCTATAGATATAGCGGGGTGGTTAATCCGGAGATCAAGCAGCAATCCTAGTAGTAATCCAAGCACACTGTACCCTTTCCCATCAGGTACTACTTTATCCCCAGGACAACGTTATATGGTTGCGGGTTCTTCTTATAGCGGGAGCGTGCCTGGTGATGTAACGACAGCGCTTGGTATTGCTGATGATGGTGGGATTGCACTAACTCTGGCAAATGGCACAACTAGAATTGATGCAGTCGGAATGTCTTCTGGCTCAACCTACCTGGAAGGAACACCTCTAGCTCAACTTCCAGGGGGCAGCGATCAAAGTTATGCAAGAATAAATGGTGGTTGCACTGACACCGATAATAATAACGCCGATTTTGTTTTGCAGTCGCCCAGCGATCCCCAGAATTCGACCAGTATTCCGGTCAGATGCTTGCGAGTAATCAATGTCACATCCACGACCGCGGACGGCATATATGTGTCCGGAGCTACTATAGCAATAACGGTCGAGTTCAGTTCGAATGTGAATGTGACCGGCTCGCCGACCTTACTGCTCGAAACCGGGCTTACCGACAGGGCGGCCACATATGCGAGCGGGGGCGGTTCGAAGATACTGACTTTCACCTACAACGTGCAGGCGGGGGATGTTTCTGGTGACCTAAATTATGTCGCCTCGAATTCGCTGTGGCTGAACGGGGGCACGATCACGGGCGCTGTGGGGGACGCGGATTTGACCTTGCCAGACCCCACAGCGCCCGAGTCGCTCGGAGGAAATAAGGCCATTGTGATCGATAATCAGCAACCTCCAAGTCTGGTCTCTTTCAAGCGCCTGAATCCATTGACAAGCCCCACCAACCTGGATACGCTTGTATTTCGGGCTACGTTTAGTGAGCCAGTTGAAGATGTGGAAGTAATTGATTTTACTGTAAGCGGTACAACAGCCAATGTAACCTCTGTGTCTCCTGGGCTTGTAATTAGTTCTGTATACGATATTACGGTTTCTGAGGGGGACTTAGCAGATTTAGATGGCACTGTTGGATTAGATCTGAGCGGTACACTTATTAGGGATGCGGCAGGCAATCAGTTGCCAGCCGGAGAACCGAGTGTTGACGAAGTCTACATCCTGGATAATACCGAACCGACAGTAACTGTCAATCAAGCCACGGGACAGGCAGACCCGGCCAGTGGCGCGCCTGTTAATTTCACGGTCGCCTTTTCTGAACCTATCGATGTCAGCTCATTTACAACAGATGTTATCACCCAGAGTGGCTCGGCAGTGGTCAACACATGGAGTATCATCGATTCGGGGAATCATATGAATTTCACCCTATCTGCCACAGCCATATCAGCGAACGGGAATATAATCCCATCCATTGGCGCGGGGCGAGTGCAAGACCCGGCGGGCAATCCCAACGATGCCAGTACAAGCACAGACAACACGGTTCAGTTCACTGATAATGTGCCTCCATCGGTAACAATCAACCAGGCCAGCGGTCAAAGTGACCCGTCGAACGGCTTGCCGATCAGGTTCGATGTGGTCTTTTCCGAACCGATCATCGCCAGCATATTCACCCCGTCGGATATAACCCAGAAGGGAACAGCAACAGGGATTACATGGAGCATCACCGATTCAGGGGATCATCAGAACTTTACATTGTCTGCCACTTCTGTCAATGGTTATGGAACTTTGGTTCCATTCATTGACGCGAATCGAGTGACAGACCTGGTAGGGAATAATAATACCGCCAGTACAGGCACGGATAATAGTGTCGAATTCCAGGCTGTCGGGGCCCTGACCGTTGTGATCAATGAGGTCGCCTGGGCCGGGACGCAATACTCGAGCAACGACGAGTGGATCGAACTGTATAATCCGGGTTCGCAAAATATATCCCTGGCTGGTTGGCTGTTAAAGTCATCCGATGGCAGTCCCAACATTTCTCTCAGCGGGACGATCGAGGCCGGAGGGTACTACTTGTTGGAACGAACGGAAGATACAACGGATGTGGAGTCGGACTTGCTCTATTCGGGCTCGCTTTCCAACAGTGGCGAGATTTTGCGCCTGTTTGCTCCGAATGGTGAAGTCGTAGATAGAGCGAATGAAAATGGCGGCGCGTGGCCCGCGGGTATTTTATCGAGCCAGTCCAGTATGCAGCGCAGCCGTATCAGCGCTGATAGCGATTTCGTCTGGGTGACGTATGATCCTGCCAACGATACCGGCACCAGAGCCAAGGATGATGGCGAAAATGACATCAATGGAACGCCCGGGAGAGCCAACCGGCCTATCAATGTCTCGCCGACGGCCACTCCTGGTGCAGGCGGAAGTTCTGGATCCGGTGGCGTGAGCGGTGGCGTCGAGCTTGAGCCTATCCTGGGCATCAGTGAGTTCCTTCCCCGTCCCGGCCATGATTGGAACAATGACGGCAAGGTGGATGTCTTCGATGAATTCATCGAGATCATCAACGCCGGCCAGATCGACGTGGACCTGAGCGCTTACAAAGTGGATGACGAGCAGGACCTGGACTCGGCTCCCTACACGCTGCCCGATATCACTCTCGAACCCGGTGAACGCGCTGTCTTCTACGCCGCCGAAACCGGCATCTTGCTCAGCGACGCGGGCGACACCGTGCGGTTGCTCAGGGGCAGCACGGTGGTGGATGCCTATACCTACACCGTTGTGCGTTACCCGGACCAGGCCTGGTGCAGGATCCCGGACCGGTTGGGATACTGGAACGCTCCCTGCTTCCCCACTCCCGGCAACCCGAATGCCCTGACCGGAACCTTCCCGCAACCTCCCGGACCTTCAACCGGCTACCGCGCCCCGGTCTGCCTCCTGCCGGATACCACGCCCGAAGAATTCGTCTACGCCGAATGTGAAGCCGGCGGGGATGGCATCTGGAATCGCCTATACTGGGATGGGACCGGTTTCATCGAATGGCTGTTGTCCGAAGAAACGCAGAAATGGGAGACGGTTCTCGAATAAGTTGCGGAGGTTACATCAGTTTCAAAGCGGGGTATGAGCAGGGTTTTTACAAAGTCCAGAATTATGTCATCCTGTTGAAGATGCTTTGGGGCAGCGAACGCCCCTCACATCCTCCCGATGTCCTTCGGGAGCATGACATGCTCATGTTGTCAAATTGTCAAATGTCATTCTGCATTCAGAGGGGGCGATAGAGCGCGCTCTGCTATATAATGCCCACCGGGTATAATTCAATCACCTTCGCCCAAGGAGAGAACCATGTATGACAGGAAAAAACTCGACGAGTTGAAAGATTCGCTGGAAAAGTGGGAAGAGACCAGCTTGCAAAAAACGCTCGCATCTTTACCGGAACGACGCAAGGAATTTATCACGACTTCTTCTGAACCGATCAAGCGACTCTATACGCCACTGGATGTAGCGGACATAGACTACGAGGCTGATCTTGGACTTCCAGGCGAGTACCCCTACACGCGCGGGGTGCACCCGACGCTGCACCGCGGCAAATTGTGGACCATGCGCATGTTCGCCGGCTTCGGGACCGCCGAGGAGACCAACGCGCGCTTCAAATACCTGCTCGACCAGGGGCAGACCGGCCTCTCGATTGCTTTCGATTTGGCCACCCTGATGGGTTATGACACCGACCAGCCCGAAGCGCTGGGCGAGTTCGGCAAGTGCGGCGTGGCCGTCTCCTCGCTCAAAGACATGGAAATCCTGCTGGATGGCATTCCATTGGATAAGGTCTCCTCCAGTATGACCATCAACTCGCCCGCGGCCATCATCTGGGCCATGTACATTGCCGCTGCCGAAAAACAAGGCGTGCGCCCCGACCAACTGCGCGGCACTATCCAGAATGACATCCTGAAAGAATTCATCGCCCAAAAAGAATTCATCTTCCCGCCTGAGCCGTCCATGCGGCTGGTGGTGGACACGATGGAGTACGGCACCAACACTGTGCCGCAATGGAATACGATCTCCATCAGCGGTTACCACATCCGCGAGGCGGGCTCGACCGCGGCGCAGGAACTGGCCTTCACGCTCTCGGATGGCATGGAATACGTGCGCTGGGGCATCGAGCGCGGTATGGATGTGGATGACTTTGCGCCGCGCCTGTCCTTCTTCTTCAACGCGCACAACGACTTCTTCGAAGAAATCGCTAAATACCGCGCCGCCCGCCGCATCT
The DNA here is from genome assembly GCA_016928525.1 of Anaerolineales bacterium. The sequence goes on from JAFGKO010000241.1 coordinate 22,880, forward strand.
GGGCGCGCGAGATGAAGGAAACGTTCGGCGCGCAGAATCCGCGCTCGTGGTTGTGCAGATTCCACACACAGACGGCGGGCGTCTCGTTGACCGCCCAACAGCCGGAGAACAACGTAGTCCGCGTGGCGCTCCAGGCCCTGGCGGCGGTTCTGGGCGGGACCCAGAGCCTGCACACCAATTCCCTGGACGAAGCCCTGGCCCTGCCTTCAGAGCACGCGGTCACGATTGCGCTGCGCACGCAGCAAATTTTGGCGGAAGAATCCGGGGTGGCGAACACGATCGATCCACTCGGTGGCAGTTTCTTCGTCGAGGCCCAGACCGACCGCATCGAGCAACAGGCCTACGATTATTTTCGTCGCATCGAAGAATTGGGCGGCGTCCTGCCTGCTATCGATAAAGGCTTCTTCCAGTCCGAGATTTCGGATGCGGCCTATCGTTACCAGCGCGAAATCGATGCAGGCGAGCGCAAGATCGTGGGCGTCAACGCTTATGCTGAAGATCACCCCCTGAGCATCCCTTTGCTCGAAATGGACCCACAGGGTTACGAGCGCCAGGTGGCGCGGCTGGAGGAAGTCCGCAAGACGCGTGACAATGGGCGCGTTGGCCAGGCGCTGGATAAGCTGCGCATCGCCTGCCAGGGCACGGAGAACAGCATGCCCTACATCATGGAGGCCGTGCATGCTTACGCCACGCTGGGCGAGATCATCAATGTGATGAAAGAAGTTTTTGGCACATACGAAGAGCCAACCTGGATATAGTCTTTGGTATTCAGCCATTAACATAAACCAGCGGCCAGGTTTTTTCTGTCGCTGGTTTATTCCTGTTGAGAGTTGACCACAATAAGAGTAAAATAGTGCTCAACCTGAACAACTAAGCCGGAATGGAGGTGCAGCAATGTCAAACAATAAACCCGGTGTCATTGGCATTCTAACGGGAGGAGGTGATGTTCCCGGATTGAACCCGGCCATTCGAGCCGTGACCATTCGAGCCTTGCGGGAGGGGTATAAGGTCATTGGGATTCGTCGTGGCTGGGCCGGTCTGGTGGATGTCATTCGCGACAAAAAAGCAGATAACAGCGCAAATTTCAAGGAACTAACCGAAGAGATTGTCAACAGGGCTGGCCGTACCGGGGGAACCTTCCTGCACACTTCCCGCACGAATCCCAGTAAGGTTAAAAAAGATCGTCTCCCCGAGCATCTACGGGAAGTATACACCGATGAAGTTAATGATATTACGCCAGAAATTTTGAAGAATATTGATTTTCTTGGGCTCGATTATCTCATCCCCATCGGCGGCGATGATACGCTCAGTTATGGGGTGCGCATGTACCAGGAAGGGGTCAAAGTCGTTGCTATCCCGAAAACGATGGATAACGATGTACCCGGCACCGACTACTGTATCGGTTTCAGCACTTGCGTCACGCGCACAATCGAGATAGCGAACAGCCTGCGTACGGTGGCCGGTTCCCACGAGCGGTTGATGGTATTAGAGGTCTTTGGGCGTTATGCCGGCTTCACAGCGATGCTGCCCACGATGGCGGGTGCAGCTCATCGTTGTGTTATCCCGGAGTTCAAGTTCAGCATCGAACGATTGGCAGAATTGTTGATGCTCGACCGCAAATATAACCCGAGCAATTATTCTGTTGTATTGGTCTCAGAAGGCGCGATGTTCGAGGGCGGTGAAATGGTCTTTCAAGATCGCACCACGGATGCCTTTGGGCATGCCAAACTGGGCGGTATAGGCGATCTGGTATCAGAAAAATTGAAAGAGCTGAGCGTCGAAGTCAACAACGGTCGCTCCGTGGACACGGTCAATCAAAAACTGGGCTATCTGGTGCGCTGTGGGGACCCGGACGCGATCGACTCCATCGTCCCCATGGCATACGGGAACCTGGCGCTCGACTTGCTGTTGAAGAGGACGCACGGGCGGCTGGTGGTGCTCAAAAATGGGCGCTATGACAATATCCCGATCGACATTGTGACCAGCACCAAGAAGAAAGTCAACGTGGAGCGCTTTTACAACACCGACCGCCTGCGCCCGCACTACAAAAGCTTTGAGATGACCCCGCTGTTCATCATGACCAGTGATTGATTTCCTCCAATGTTGAGTATTCAAAAAGGACGCCAGCCGGCGTCCTTTTACTTGATAAAAATGTCTTTAAAAAATCGGGTGTGGGGTGTTGTGGGCATGCGCAGCACGCCCGCAACACCCCACTTCCCATCTTTTTGGAAAGATTAATTTCTTTTGACCTGGAAGCTATCAAAATCCCGCGCCACCACGGCCTCCGGGAAGACGGCCTGTGCTTCGGCTTGCACGTCGCGTTCGCGGTAACGGCGTGAGAGATGCGTCAGGATCAGCTTTTTGACACCAGCCTCCTTTGCCAGTTCCGCGGCTTTTTGGGCGGTGAGATGCGAGAATTGTTGCGCCATTTCAGCTTCTTTGTTGAGATAGGTCGATTCGATCACCAGCGCGTCGGCATCCCGGCAATATTCAAGGATATCGTCGGTGCGGCCGGTGTCCCCTACCACAACCAGTTTGGTGCCTTTTTGCCAATCCCCAAGCACTTCATCCGGTTTGACCGTTCGGCCATCCCTCAAGGTAATTGCCTTTCCGTTGACCAACTCGCCGCGCTCGGGCCCGAACGGGACTCCGAGTTCATCCGCTTTCTCGGCCAGGAATGGGCGGCGGGCTTTGGTCTCGAAGATGTACCCCAGGCAGTCAGGGCCGCGATGCGTCACAGAGAATGCAGTCACGGTAAAATCATTGGCTTCAAAAAAGATGCCAGGTTTGATCTCGTGCAAGGTAAGCGGCATGGGCGGCTGCTTGCCACGCAGTACAACGCCGTAAAGCAGATCGTGTACGCGGTCGAGCGCCGAGCGCCCGCCGAAAATTTCCAACTGGTCAATCGCCTCCCAACGCAAAAAAGTGGACATCAGTCCACCTAACCCCAGGATATGGTCAAGGTGCCCATGCGTGAGCAGGATGCGAGTCAGGCGTTTGAAGCCAGCGCCTGATTGCAGAATCTGGCGCTGCGTCCCTTCGCCACAATCCACAAGAAAACGATATTCGTCATGATTGACAATGGCGGCTGAAAGACCACGCTTGGCAGAAGGCGCGGAAGCGGAGGTACCCAGAAAAAGAATTTCGAACACTGATGATCCTTTGTGAGAATGAAGCAATTGTACCTTAAAGAAAAACAGACCATTTGTGCTATAATCTTTATGTGTTCATTCTTTAACCACATCTACTTCTAATGCCTGTCAGTAAACCCAAATCCCCTCCCAAGCGTTCTTCCAAAGGCAAGGGCAGGACGGTTACACCCAAGAAGCAGCCAGCCAAACCAGCTGCGCGTCCATCGCAAAAGAAACAACCGCCTCCGCCGCCTGTACGCACGCCATCGTTTTGGGAAACGCTGTCCATCGATCGCCGCTTGGATGTGATCGGTGTTGTGCTGGCATTGGCCGGACTGCTGATGCTTTTGAGCCTGATCTCTGCACAGCGTAGCGCACTGACCGGCGGCCTGGTCCGGTTTCTGGGACAGGTCTTCGGCTGGGGTGTTTACATCCTGCCTGCCGGGCTGATCGGGATCGGCGTGTGGTTGGTGTTGCGCAACATCGAACGCGTTCCGACCTTTTCGATAGAACGTGTCATCGGCGTAATCCTGCTGTATTTCTGGTTGCTGACGGCCATGCACGCTATCATCGCCGCGCCCGAACTGGCCGAGCAAGCCGCCCTGGATGGGGTTGGTGGCGGCTATTTTGGCAGCCTGTTCGAACGAATGTTGTGGCTTGGCTTGGGTTCAGGGGGTGCGATTGTCGCCATGATCGCCTGGGTGTTGATCGGCCTGGCGCTGACCCTGGACGTTTCTATCCGTGAATTGTTCAAGTGGGTGGGTCCGCTGGCAAGCCGGCTGCGTCAGGCCCTGGCGCGTCCGGTAACATCTTCCCAGCCCCCACTGGGTGGAATCGATGTACAGGCCAACGGGTATACGCCTATGCAACGTCCGCCTGTCCCGGTGCGTGTGCCACAGGCGGGGGAATCTCAGGTAGGCGCACCGGTCACAACCACCAGCAGCGGGGGACCGGTGATCGAGTGGGTCTTGCCGGCCGTCACAGCTATTTTGGAGGAAGGCAGTGCACCGGCGGTCAATGAAGAGTACATCCAGCAGCGCGCGCGCCTGATCGAAGACACGCTGGCCTCCTTTGGCGCGCCAGCGCAGGTGGTGGAGATCAGCCGGGGGCCGTCTGTCACCCAGTTTGGTGTAGAGCCGCTCTTCGTCGAGACAAGGAGCGGGCGCACGCGCGTGCGCGTCAACAAAATCGCTTCCCTGGCCGATGACCTGGCGCTAGCCCTGTCCGCGCCGCGCATCCGCATCCAGGCGCCGGTGCCGGGCCGGGGCTTTGTCGGGATCGAAGTGCCCAACGAAGAAATGACGCTCGTGGCGCTACGCGATATCCTCGAAAGCGAGATTTTCCAGCGCAAGCGTTCTTCGCTGAGTTTCGCTCTAGGGCGTGATGTGGCCGGTTTACCGCAAGTTGCCACGTTGGCTACGATGCCACACCTGCTCATCGCGGGCACTACTGGCTCCGGCAAGTCGGTGTGTGTCAACTCGATTCTCACCAGCTTCCTGCTGCACAACACCCCGGATGACTTGCGCCTGGTATTGGTGGATCCCAAACGCGTGGAGTTGACCAGCTATAACGGCATCCCACACCTGCTCGCACCGGTAATCGTCGAAGTCGACCGCGTAGTGGGCGCGCTGCAATGGATGACGCGCGAGATGGACAAACGTTATCATACCTTCGCCAGGATCGGCGCGCGCAACATCGACGATTACAACACGCGCATGCAGATGCGGAATGGAAAAAAATTGCCCTCTCTGGTGATCGTGATTGACGAACTGGCGGACTTGATGATGATCGCGCCGGACGAAACCGAGCGGACGATCACGCGTCTGGCCCAACTCGCGCGCGCTACTGGTATCCATATGATCCTCGCCACCCAGCGTCCTTCCGTAGATGTAGTCACCGGTCTGATCAAAGCCAACTTCCCAGCCCGCGTTGCCTTTGCGGTGGCTTCCAACACTGACAGCCGTGTCATCCTCGACCAGCCGGGCGCCGAACGCCTGTTGGGGCGTGGTGACATGCTCTACCAGGCGCCGGATGCTCCCGCGCCCGTGCGCTTGCAGGGCGTCTTTGTCTCTGACCCGGAGATCCAGCGTCTGGTGGATTTCTGGCGTGCGCAGATGGGCGGTGCCAGTCCCTATGCGACAGCAGGTGTGCCAGTGGATGCGCCCTTGCCGTCTGGCGTGCCGCTAAAACAGCAGGCGCTATGGGAGGAAATGCAGAAAGAAGAGGAGAGCGATCCACTCTATCGCGAAGCGGTTGATCTGGTGCGCCGCGAGGGACGTTGCTCTGTGTCCATGTTGCAACGCCGCTTGCGGATCGGTTACACGCGCGCCGCCCGTCTGGTGGATGTCATGGAAGAGAAAGGGATTGTCAGCCCGCCAGAGGGGAATACCCAGGTTCGGCAAGTGCTGGATTACGGTCCCGCCGCACCCCCAAAAGAATCCTAACCGTTATTTTTTATCTCCCTATCATCGTTGAATCCAAAAAGAGTTGGCAATGGATTCGATCGTTGATCGGTAACTTCCGAATTCTTCTCGTCCGGTTCGGAAGGTGATGGACCACATTGTATTGTCTACCTGGATCACATACGTGGCTATCGTGACATAAACTTCCACGTCTTCAGCTGGGATTTTACTCTCAACAACTAATTTACCTACAGAATAATAATCTTGCTGTGCAACTTGTCGTTCAACCAGTCTGGTACTACCATCTGTGGAGTTGTCTACCATATGGTTTAGATAATCGTCCAGAGTGATTACCAGGTCCGGGCTCAGGGTTTCTTTCCCGATAAACATAAATCTGACTGCACTGGTAAATTCCGTATCGAAGGCAAAGAAAGAAATTTCTGGGGTCGCCATCAAGCCCTGGATATCGCTGGCAAAGGCTTCATCATCGAATGTCGCTTTGAGTTTTTCCATGATCATTTCGGATGATGTGACAGTATCGCCACCGATATAATTCGCGGGCAACCATATCCTGGCCTGATTGTCTGCAAACGAGTATTCCTGCCAGTCGGGTATCGGCGTGATAGTCGGCCAAGGTGTAGGGGAAAAGGCAACTGTCGGGCTCGGCTGGAGCGTGTAAGTCGGTTGGACCGGTGGTGCAGCGGGAGCGAAGTTTAGCATCGTCGTCCCCAATATTCCTATGACGATGCAAGCAACGAGCGCAAGCGCGGCGAGTATGCCGATTTGAGCCAAAGTCATTCCGAAGTATCTTTGTCCGGTTTTCATGGAGTTCTCCTCAAGCGTATATGGAAATTATAAAGAACTTGTATTACGAGAATAATCGCACATTCATTTTAATTTTCTGCTTCGGTGTTTCTCCGGGAATTTCCGTGGTAGATACCCGGATTTGGGGGTGTGAGCGTGCGTACGCACGCTCACACCCCCAAATCCGGACCTTTTCACGGCGAATCCTGAAGAACCGCTTCGGTTACTTGGTTCATTTTGTCGAGACATGCTATAATTTTTGTGCTTGCCCTGGTAGTTCAACGGATAGAACAAGGCACTCCTAAGGCTTAGATGTGGGTTCGATTCCCGCCCGGGGCACAAAGTTAAATGTGCCAGCCAGAGTATCATGGTGACTCTCTGGCTGGTTCGTTTTTTCATAAAATGTTTTCAGCATCCCGCAAAAGTAAAAATGGAATTGCACATTAGATGGGTTCAATTCAGCGTGCCGGTGTCATTCATCATAAAACTCATTGACTATTGTCAGAAACCTCGTAAAGAACGAAATTTTCTAACTGTTCACTAAGGAAATCCTTCAAAAATCTACCTCGCAGCTTGTTTGCGTATCCGCTATATTTGGTTCGATGCACATTCTTTCTATCGGACTTAACCACACGACCGCTCCCATAGAATTGCGCGAGCGCCTTTCGTTTGGTGAAGATCAGGTACGCACTGCACTCGCCCGTATGAGTTGCAGTCATACGGACACCACCTGCAATATGAAAGAGATGGTCATCCTCTCGACTTGCAATCGCATCGAAATTTATGTCGCTTCCAACCACAAATCATTCTCCGGGTTGGAAGCGTTTTTGTCGGATGCGCGCGGGGTGCCGGTGGATGGTTTTCATCCGCATCTGTATCGCTTTGTGGATGCCGAAGCTGTGCGTCATTTGTTGGATGTGGCTGCCGGGCTGGATTCGCTTGTGCTGGGCGAACCACAGATACTCGGTCAGGTGACGCGCGCGCTGGAACTGGCACGCGGGATCGGCGCTTCTGGTCCGCTTCTCTCGCGACTTTTTCAGGCTGCCATCCACGCCGGGAAACGTGCCCGCACGGAAACAGCCATCAGCCGCAACCCGGCTTCGGTCTCCTCACTGGCTGCCAGTCTGTGCGAACGTTCCGCGCACGACATCAAGAAAGCTCAAATTGTCGTGCTCGGTGCTGGTGAGATGGCAGAACTGGCAGTTGAAGCGTTGCGAAAACGTGGTGCGCATAAGTTGGTCGTAATCAACCGCACTCTGGAACGTGCCCATGCGCTAGCCGCTCGTTGGAGCGCTGAAGCGGATACTTTCGAGAATTTGGAACGGGCTCTTGTGCGCGCCGACATCTTGATCACATCCACTGGCGCACCCCATACAATAATCGGCACGGAAATGGTAGACTCGGCCATGCGGCAACGCTCCAAACGTCCGCTGACGCTGGTAGATATAGCTGTCCCGCGCGATGTTGACCCCGATGTAGCCCAAATTCCTGATGTGCATTTGTACGATATCGACAATCTCAATGTGCATTTGGAGCAATCGCTGGCGGAGCGTGCCTCTGAAGTGCCATGCGTTGAAGCCATCCTTGATGAGGAAGAAGGAAAATTCATTGAATTTCTGGCATCGCTCGATATGCTTCCACTCATCAGCGATATGCACCGCAAAGCGGAGGCCATTCGTCAGGCTGAGCTCAACAAGACCCTGCGCCGTTTACCTGATCTGAGCGAAGCTGAACGTGCCCGCATCGAGGCCTTGACCCAGGCGTTGGTCAAGAAATTATTGGATGCACCTACTACCCGTCTGCGGGCGCAGGCCAACACGCCGAATGCGTCGGAGTACGCTAGCCTGACGCGAACGCTATTTGGCTTGTCGACAGGCGATTGATCTTAAACGATCACTGATTACCGAATGAAACTTGTATTTGCTACCCGTCCCTCCGCCCTCGCCCGCTGGCAGACCCAGTGGGTAGTAACCGCCTTGCAGAAAGCCCATCCTGGCCTGGTCTGCGAGGAAAAGGTCATCACCACACAGGGCGACAGAATCCTCGACAAACCCCTGCCTGAGATCGGCGGCAAAGGACTTTTTACACAAGAACTCGAAAGCGAATTACTCTCTGGCGCGGTCCATTGCGCCGTGCATTCCCTCAAGGATTTGCCTGTCGAAAACCCCGATGGTTTAACAATAGGATGCGTACCGATCCGCACCGAAGTACGGGACGCGCTCATCTCGAAGGATGGTTACACCCTGGAAACTTTACCAAGCGGAGCAGTGGTTGGGACCTCGAGCCTGCGCCGCGCGGCCCAGATCCTGTCCGCCCGCCCGGACGTGTCCACCGCTTCCCTGCGCGGCAACGTGGATACCCGTCTGCGCAAGGCTTTGGAGGGGCAATACGATGCCATTATCCTGGCAGGTGCCGGCCTGACCCGCCTGGGATTAGAATCCTACGTTACCCAGTGGCTGCCGCTGGATGTGATGCTGCCCGCGCCCGGTCAGGGTGCGCTGGCTGTGCAGTGCCGCGCCGATGATGTGGCAACGCTTTCGCTGCTGTCCGTATTGGAAGACGCCCCGACCCGCACCGCTGTAACCGCCGAAAGGCAGTTTTTACTCAGTTTGGGTGGAGGCTGTGCAGTGCCGGTGGCGGCGTTTGCAGAACAGATAATTAGAGAACAGAGAGCAGAAATTAGTCTTGTCGGTCTCGTGAGTTCGCCGGATGGCAAAAAGATTATCCGAGTCGACGGGCAGGGCATTGACCCACTACAGCTTGGCCGCAAACTGGCGCAGGAAGCCATCGTTCGCGGCGCAGATGAAATCCTGAAACTGGTTGCTGAAAACTGATACCTATGAAAGTGTTGATTACCCGTCCTCGAAATCAAGCCGACTCATTTGCTGATGCTCTCAAAGCGGCAGGATTTGAGCCGGTATTTTTCCCGGTCATCGAGATCCGTCCGTTCGAAGAAAACGTGGCTCTGGATCGCGCAATTGAAAAATTGAGTTGTTACGACTGGGTTGTCTTCACATCTGTGAACGGGGTGGATGCGTTTTTCAGTGTCATTGCGAGGGAGCGAAGCGACCGAAGCAATCTCCTAATTGACGAGGGGATTGCTTCGCCTTTGGCTCGCAATGACATCGGTCCCAAAATTGCTGCCATTGGCCCCAAAACCGCTCAGTCCCTTGAAGCCCGTGGTGTAACGCCTGACTTTGTCCCCGATGAATACGTCGCTGAAGCCATCTTGCCCGGCCTGGGTGACCTGCGCGGACGCTGGGTATTGTTGCCGCGCGCCGAGATCGCCCGCAAGGCCCTGCCTGAAGCAATCTTGGAAGCAGGTGGTGTAGCCCACGAAATCGCCGTGTACCAGACCCTCCCGGCGGAACCCGATCCGGAAGGGCTGGCAGCCCTGAAGTCCGGGGTGGATGCGGTCACGTTTACCAGCCCGTCCACGGTGGAGAATTTTGTCGAAATCGTCCGCCGCGCGGGACTCGATCCTCTGCGTCTTCCAGGAGATCCAAAAATCGCCTGCATTGGCCCGATCACGCAGAAAGCCGCTGAAGAAGCGGGTTTTACGGATTTAACCGTCGCCGAAGAGTACACCACCGAAGGTCTTGTGAACTTATTGCGTAATTCGGAGATATTATGACAATCGATAATCGTCAATCATCAATCGTCAAACGTCGATTGGTTCGTCCTCGTCGTCTGCGCCAGAGCGAAGCCCTACGCACCATGCTGCGCGAGACCGAACTGAACGCCCGTGATTTCATTTATCCGTTGTTTGTACGGCATGGAGAAGGCCGCACGCCGATCATGTCAATGCCCGGTATTGCCCAGCTTTCCGTGGATGAGGCCGTGCGCGAAGCTGAAGTTGCATTCAACTTGGGTATCCCGGCTGTGATCCTGTTCGGCATCCCAGCTGAGAAGGACCCGGTTGGGCTGGAGAACTTTGCTCCCGATGGGATCGTCCAGCAGGCCATCCGTGCTATCAAGAAAGAAATCCCCGAAATGGTGGTGGTGACCGATGTCTGCCTGTGCGAGTACACCGACCACGGGCACTGTGGGATATTAAATGTCGCTCCGGATGGGTTTCAGACCCGTCCGAGCATGAGCCTGCCCGAAGGCTACGTGCTCAACGACCCGACCCTGGAAGTGCTCGGTAAGGTAGCCGTTTCGCACGCCGAATGCGGTGCAGATATCGTCGCCCCCTCCGGCATGATGGATGGTATGGTGGCCGCCATCCGGGATGCGCTGGATGATACTGGCTTCGAGAGCCTGCCTATCCTGTCGTATGCAGTGAAATATGCCTCGTCGTTCTACGGCCCGTTCCGGGATGCCGCCGAGGGCGCGCCCAAGTTTGGCGACCGCAAGTCCCACCAGATGGACCCGGCCAACGTCCGGGAAGCGCTGCGCGAAGCGGCCCTGGATGTGGAAGAGGGCGCGGATATGCTGATGGTCAAGCCGGCGTTGGCTTATCTGGATGTCATCCGTACTGTCAAAGAGACCTTTCCGGAACTGCCGATGGCAGCTTACAACGTCAGCGGCGAGTATGCCATGGTCAAGGCTGCGGCCCAGAACGGCTGGATCGATGAGGCCAAGGTCACGCTCGAAACGTTGACCGCCATGAAGCGCGCCGGAGCGGATTTGATCATCACCTATCACGCGCTGGATGCGGTGAGGTGGTTGAAATAACAACATGTCATTGGGAGGGCCGCTGGTCGAGTGCGAAGCGTATCGAGACCCGGCCCGAAGCAATCTCCCAACGATTGAGGAGATCGCCACGGATGCTTCGCATCCTCGCAATGACATTTGAAAGTTTAGGAGTATTAATGACGGTATCAAATTTATCGGAACGCGCCGCCGCCGAGCGGCAATACCAGAACAGTCGCATGGTGCACGCTGACTTCAACCAGGCCCCCTTTACCATCGCCTGGGAAGTGACCCGCGCCTGCGCCTACGCTTGCGTCCACTGCCGCGCGGACGCCCAGCACCAGCGCGACCCGCGTGAATTGTCCACCGAAGAGGCTTTTACCCTGATCGACCGCCTGGCCGATTTTGGCAACAATCCTATTTTGATCTTCACCGGCGGCGACCCGATGATGCGCCGTGACCTGACCGATCTTATCGCTTACGCTGCTCAAAAAGGACTACGTTGCTCGCTGACCCCCACCGCCACCGCCCTGCCGACCAGAGAACGTCTCGAGAAGGTGCGCGATGCGGGCGTCCGGCGAGTGGCACTGTCGCTGGACGCACCCAGAGCGGAGGTCCATGACGAGTTCCGCAAAGTCCCCGGATCCTGGCAGCGCACGATGGACATCCTGCACCGGGCGCAGGATGTCGGCTTGAGCGTCCAGGTCAACACCACGGTTGCCAAACACAATGTAGACATCCTGCACGAAATGGTACCCTTCATCCAGGAAGTCGGCGCGGTGCAATGGTCGGTCTTCTTCCTGGTTCCCACCGGGCGCGCGATGATCGCGCAGATGATCAGCGCCGAGCAGCACGAGCAGGTCTTCAATTGGCTGTACGACCTGTCACAGAACGCCCCCTTCGACATCAAGGGCACGGCTGCCCCGATGTACCGCCGCGTGGCCATCGAGCGTAAGAAGGCTGAAGCAGGCGATGGGCCGGTCACCTTCCAGGGAGCGGGCTTCCAGTACGCCGACGGTCTGAACCGCCCCACCAAGGGCGTCAACGATGGTAACGGCTTCCTGTTTATCTCGCACATCGGCGAGATCCAGCCCAGCGGCTTCCTGCCCCTCACGGCGGGTCTGGTGCGCGAAAATGACGTGGTGGATGTTTACCGCAACCACCCACTCTTCAAAGAACTACGCGATTATTCCAGGCTCAAGGGCAAATGCGGTATTTGCGATTATCGCGACGTTTGCGGCGGCCAGCGTGGCCGCGCTTACGGTATCACTGGCGACTATATGGAAACCGATCCGGCCTGCGCCTATGAACCCAAGGTGAAAGCGGGGTAAAGATGCCAGAACAGACACCCCGTACCCTCAATCATTACGCGCTGGTGGCCTTCAAGGATGCCTATTGGGCCATGCAGTCGGATTCGCGTAGTGCTTTTCACACCGGTTGGCTGGCCGCATTGAACAAAACAGCCCAAAAAGTGGACATTTTCCAATCTGCCGAGAGCGGCGTGGATCTACTCGTTTGGAGCGCGGTCCAGGCGGAAGAACCTCAGGCAACGGCCGATTTCTTCGAGCGCTTTGCCAGGGCCTGCAGCCCCTACCGCCACCTGATTGAAATCAAACAGTCCCTCTGGGGCTATACGCGCCCGTCACAATACACCAAATCGCGCTCCACGCAGGAAATCGATCCCTTCTCTGAAACACGTAAAAGATACCTGGTCATTTATCCTTTCGTCAAAACGGTGAAATGGTACCTGATGAGCCGCGAGGCCCGCCAGGGTATGATGAACGAGCATATCCGCATCGGCAAGCAATACGAAGAGATCAAGCAGTTATTGCTTTATTCCTTTGGGGTGCAGGATCAGGAATTCGTTGTTGTCTACGAAATGGATGACTTGCAGCAGTTTTCCGACCTGGTCAATGAATTGCGTTCATCCGAAGCACGCCGTTACACCCTGCGTGATACGCCGCTTCACACCGCCATCTATCACCCTGCCGAAGAGACTCTTTCATTATGGAAATAAATAGCCGTTTTCTGGCTGCCTGCCGTCGCCAGCCCGTGGACGCCACCCCCGTCTGGTTTATGCGCCAGGCCGGGCGTTACATGGCTGAGTACCGTGCTATTCGTAAAAAATATGGACTGCTCGAAATCGTTCAGCAGCCCGAACTGGCTGCCGAAGTGACTCTCCAGCCTGTGCGCGCCTTCAATGTGGATGCTGCCATTCTTTTCGCCGACATCCTGCTTCCGCTTCAACCGCTGGGAGTAGATTTCGGATTTACTAAAGGCGAGGGACCTGTCATCCACCATCCAGTGCGGACTCAAGCCGATGTGGACGCGCTTCGCCCGCTTCGTCCCGAAGAGACGCTTGCCCACGTTATGGACGCCATTCGCCTGCTGCGGACCGAACTCGTTAATACGCCGCTGATCGGTTTTTCCGGCGCTCCGTTCACGGTTGCCTCTTACATGATCGAAGGCGGAGGCTCTCGAGATTACAGGAACACCAAACTGATGATGTATTCCGCCCCCAAAATCTGGCACTCTCTCATGGACAAATTGTCCACGGCGCTGGCCGAATACCTGATTGCCCAGATCCGCGCCGGGGCGCAGGCCGTGCAATTGTTCGACTCGTGGGTCGGCGCGCTCAGCCCGATGGATTACGAAACCTTCGTCCTGCCCTATTCCCAAAAAGTGCTGGGAGCGGCGCAAGCGACCGGTGTCCCCGTCATCCACTTTGGCACGGGGACAGCGACCCTGCTCCCGCTGATGCGCCAGGCAGGCGGCGACGTGATCGGCCTGGATTGGCGCGTGCCGCTCGACCGGGGCTGGCAGGCCGTCGGTCATGATAGAGCCGTACAGGGCAATCTGGATCCGGTCGCTCTGTTTGCTCCCATCCCCGAAATGAAAAAGCGTATCCAAGATGTTCTTTGCCGCGCTGAGAGCCATCCCGGTCACATCTTCAATGTCGGTCACGGTATCTTGCAACACACGCCGGAAGAGAATGTCAAAGCAGCGGTGGAAATTGTTCACGAATGGAAATTAGAGAGTAGAGAGTAGAGAACAGAGAGCAGTTACTACTCTCCACTCTCTATTCTCTACTCTTCACCAAAGATTGCAATGGAACTCAATTTTACCGGCTTAATCGCAGCAATCAGCGCATTTCTGGGTATCTGGCTCGGGCACGTCTCCGTGCGGGTTATCGAGCGCAACGCCAAAACTCTCTGGCCGCCTATTCTCATCGCCCTTGTCCTCGGCCTCGGTCTCGAAACCTGGTCACTGTTTACTGATTACCGGTTACTGAACACTGCTCTTGGAATTCTCGGCATCACCATCCTCTGGGACGCCCTCGAATTCGTCCGCCAGGAAAAACGGATCAAAAAGGGACATGCCCCCGCCAACCCGCATAACCCCCGCCATGCCCGCATCCTGACCGAGCATCCCTCCGCCACTATGCTCGATTTACTCAAACGCGATCCCGTCGGTCGTCAAGTAAGTCCTGACGAAGCCGTTCAACTAGTCATTGAAAACTGAACACTGATAACTGATGACTATGAACACTTTCGGTCTTCTTCTCGGCATTGCCACTCTCTTTATCATCGGCCTCGGGTTCGTCTGGGTCATCCGCGGCGAACGTACCTTTGGCTACTTATGGTGGCCTTATGTGATGGGATTCGGTGTCCTGTTCGTGCTTGGCTCGCTCTTCATCCGCTCGGATTGGGGGTCCGCCCTGCTGGGTGCCTTTGGAGCCTCCCTGATCTGGGGCTCGACCGAACTCAAGGAACAGGCCATCCGTGCGGAATTGGGATGGTTTCCCTTCAACGAAGAGAAGATTCAGCCTCCTTTGAAGGCGATTATTAAAAAATGGAAAGCGCCGCATCTATGATAGGACTTTTGGTAATGGCTTACGGCGGTCCGAACAACCTGGACGAGGTTGAGCCATATCTGCTGGATGTGCGCGGTTATCGCCCGACATCTCAGGAAATCATCCACGAAGTACGCGAGCGCTACCGTCAAATCGGCGGCCGCTCGCCCATCCTGGAACGGACCCGAGACCAGGCGCAGGCGCTCGAAGCCGCGCTGAATTCACGCGGGGAGTATTTCAAAGCCTTCGTCGGGATGCGTCATTGGTATCCCTTTATTAACCAGACTTTGGCCGATATGTCTGCCGCAGGGATCGAAAAAGCCGTCGGTCTTGTCATGGCGCCACACTACTCGCGGGTGAGCATCGGCGCATATGTAAAAAAAATACAAGAAGCTGAGACGGATTTGGAAATCGAGCCCATCGAACGCTGGCATTTGTTGCCCGGTTACCTGGATGCGCTGGCCAGGCGCGTGCAGGCCGCATTGGAACGTTTCCCCGTGGATGTCCGTGATAGTGTCCCGGTCATTTTCACCGCGCACAGCCTGCCGGAGCGCATCTTGAAATGGAACGATCCCTA
The DNA here is from genome assembly GCA_016928525.1 of Anaerolineales bacterium. Next base: position 38,282 of record JAFGKO010000241.1, read on the forward strand.
TGCCGACGAACTGAACGCTACGTTGGCGGAACTCGGCAAACGGCTTGGCCCGAACCCCTTTGAGTTCGCATTCCAGTCTGCCGCGATCTCCAGCGAACCCTGGCTTGGTCCGGACGCCGGGGATGTGATTGAGCGGCTGGCGTCCGAGGGGCGCAAGCACGTTCTGATTGCGCCAATTGGCTTCGTCTGTGAGCACGTCGAGGTGCTTTATGACGTGGACATCGTATTTAAACAACAAGCTGAATCGCTCGGGATGCAACTCGAACGCATCGAAATGCTGAACACCGCGCCGCAGATGATCGCTGGGCTTGCCGAACTGGTTCTTAATGTTGCAAAGGAAAAGAAGTGGTTATGAAAGATCTTATTGTTGTGGGAGGCGGCATTGCCGGGCTATCGGCAGCGTATTATGCCCTAAAAAAAACGCCCAGCTTCCAGGTGACTCTGCTTGAAGCCGGCGACCGCTGGGGCGGTAAAATCACTACCGACCGTGTGCCATACCAGGATGGCGACTTCATCATCGAAGGCGGACCGGACACCTTCTTGGCCACCAAACCCTGGGGCGTGACGCTCTGCAAGGAACTTGGCCTGGCCGAGCGCTTGCATGGCACCAACCCGCATCAAAAAAACACCTACGTTTTGCACAAAAGCAAACTCCAACCGCTGCCAGATGGGCTGGCGATGATGATCCCTACGAACATCCCTTCCATTCTGAAATCCCAACTCGTTTCGTGGCCCGGAAAAATTCGTATGGGGTTCGATTTTTTGCTCCCCTCCCACAACGGCCAGCACGACGAGAGCTTGGGGCAATTCGTCTCCCGCCGCCTTGGCCGGGAAGCCTATGAGAACCTGATCGAGCCGCTCATGTCCGGAATTTACGCCGGTGACGGTGACCAGCTCTCGCTGCGCTCCACCTTTCCCTACCTGCACGACCTCGAGCACAAATACGGTTCTCTCGCCCGCGGCGTGCTCCGGATGCGTCAGCAGGTAGCTGCTCGCGGAGGGGCTACACAAGGCTCTCGCTCCGCTTTCCTGACTCCCACAACCGGTCTGGCGGAAATTGTCGAAGCGTTGGTTGATCATCTTCAGGGTGTTGACCTGCGTCTCAACTCTCCCGTCCGAACGGTGCAACGGGAAAACGGGAAAACGTGGATCGTTGAATTGGAATCCGGGGAAGCCCTCGAAGCCGATTCCATTATCCTGGCCACCCCCGCCCCTGTGACTGGTTCCCTGCTCGCCTCGTTCGACCCCGAGCTTACTTCCGTTTTAGAAAGCATCCATTATGCCTCGACAGCAACCGTCACCCTGGCCTACCGCCAGAGCGACCTGTCCCGCCCGCTGGACGGCTATGGCTACGTCATCCCGCGCCGCGAGGGACGCCGTGCCCTGGCCTGCACCTGGACCTCGACCAAGTTTCCACACCGCGCGCCCACTGGGTATGCCCTGATCCGTGTCTTCATCGGACGCGCTGGGCAGGAATCCGACATTCCCTGGAATGAGGCTGGCTTGCTCACTTTAGCCCGTGAAGAACTCGAGCTGACCCTCGGCATCACCGCCGAGCCGCTGGTCAGCCGGGTTTTCATCTGGGAAAACGCCATGCCACAGTACAACCTGGGCCACCCCGAAGAGCTGGCCCGGATCGACATTGCCCTCGAAAAATACCCTGGCCTGGCGCTGGCGGGAAACGGTTATCGTGGCATCGGTATCCCTGATTGCATCCATTCCGGCGACTTGGCCGTGCAGAAGATATTAGAGAGTAGGGGACTAGAGAACAGTCCATCTCCGCTTGCTACTCTCTAATGATCTACTCTCTAATTCTCTAATATCGAGGAATTATGAACATTCAGAAATCAGTCGAACTTTTCCAACAGGCCCAAACCCTCTTCCCAGGCGGCGTGGACTCGCCCGTGCGCGCCTTTAAAGCCGTGGGCGGGCAGCCGCTCTTCATCGAACGCGGCGAAGGTCCTTATCTCTATGACGTGGATGGCAACCGTTACATCGACTACGTGCTTTCCTGGGGACCGCTCATCACCGGCCATGCGCACCCGAAGGTGGTCGAGGCTGTCCAGCAAGCCGCCCTGAAAGGGACCTCCTACGGCGCGCCCAGCCCGCTCGAAATCGAACTGGCCCGGCGAGTGATAGACTTCATGCCCAATATCGAGATGCTCCGTTTCGTCAACTCGGGCACCGAAGCAACCATGTCTGCGTTACGCCTGGCGCGGGCTTACACCAATCGGGATAAGATCATCAAGTTCGAAGGCTGCTACCACGGTCACGCCGACATGCTGCTGGTACAGGCTGGTTCGGGTGTGGCTACGCTCGGCCTGCCCGATTCGCCTGGCGTGCCTGCCGCCACCGCTGCGGATACACTTGTTGCCATCTTTAACGATCTCGATTCGGTCGAAGCGCTCTTCAAGCAGTATCCCGGCCAGATTGCAGCCATCATTGTCGAGCCGGTGGCTGGCAACATGGGTGTTGTCCCACCTGTGGATGGTTTCTTGCAAGGACTGCGTGACATCACAAGCCGTGAAGGCGCCGTGCTCATTTTTGATGAAGTCATGACCGGCTTCCGTGTCCATCTCAACGGGGCACAGGCACTCTACAATGTCGTCCCCGATTTGACCACACTTGGCAAGGTTATCGGCGGCGGGTTGCCCGTTGGGGCCTATGGCGGCAAGCGCGAGATCATGGAACTGGTTGCGCCGGTCGGCCCGATGTACCAGGCTGGGACGCTCTCTGGTAACCCGCTGGCCATGTCCGCGGGCATTGCGACACTGGACTTGTTGAAAACGCCCGGGACGTGGGAGCGGCTCGAGAAAGCCTCCGCAGACCTGATGTCCGGGATCGGTGCGGCGGCCAAGTCCGCAGGAGTCCCCATCCAGCAGACCAGAGTCGGCACGATGTTCACCAATTTCTTCAGCGAAGTCCCGCCAGTGGATTGGAGTACAGTCAAGGTGGCGGATAAAAAGCTTTACGGCCAGTTCTTCCGGATTATGCTGGAGAACGGCGTCTATCTGGCGCCGTCGGCGTTTGAGGCCGGGTTCATGTCCACTGCTCACACGGATGCGGACATTGAAGCCACGGTAGCTGCTGCGGATAAGGCATTCAGGTCATGGTAACCGAAGAAAAGGCGGCGAATGCTGTCCTAATGCGGTATCGCGCCGGTTTGGTGCTGGTCTGGCCCGGTTTTTTGACATGGCCAGAGAGCCGCTTCACAATGTTTTAATAATCTTCTAACAAAAAAGGTATTGCCTTTCCCGCTGAAATATAGTATATTCTAGCTGGCAGACGCTAGGGTGCCCCCCTCACCCTGGCGTTTGCCTTTTAATACAAAAATAAGACCTGACAGGTTTTGCCCGTATACTTCGATGTGGGGTGTTCCCACACACTGTACCGAACAGCATTCGGTACAGTGTTTTTAAAAACCTGTCAGGTCTATCAGTTAACTTGCTATTTTCTTCAGCGCTTCGCCAAAGCGTGCAACCTCATCCAACGTGTTGTAATGTGCTGCGCCGACTCGCACCATCCCGCCGCTGGCTTCTATGCCCAACCTTTCGGTGACGGCAAGGGCGTAGTAATTTCCGTCCCAGACATAAAAACCTTCTTTCCCTAGCGCTTCTGCCATTTCGCGCGGATGTTTGCCCTCCAATGTGAATGAAACAGTCGGGACGCGTTCGTCCAGGCGCTTCATATCGGTCAGGCCGTGGATATGTGTACCGGGCACGGCCTCAACGGCCTCGATCAATGCACGACTGAGCTCAAATTCATACGCGCGGATGGCTATCATAGCTGCTTTTAGATTCAGCCGCTTGCCGGTAAATCCTTCTTCTGAAAGACTTTGTTTTTGCGCCTCGGCAAACTGTCCTGCCAGCCATTCGAAATATTCCAGCGCGCCTAACACCCCAGCGATGCCTTCGTGATTTTGCGTACCTGTCATCCACTTGCCGGGGGGATTGTCCGGCGCAGGACGGACTTTGTAAGCTTTCAGATCTTCTAGCAATTCCAATTTTCCATACAGTGCGCCAACGTGGGGGCCAAAGAATTTGTAAGCGCTGCAAACCAGAAAATCGCAACCAACAGCCTGAACGTCGATCGGGCCGTGGGGGGCATACTGTACTGCATCGATGTAGACCAACGCCCCGGCTTCTTTTGCCATTTTGGTGAGTTTGCGCACCGGGTTGATTGTCCCGGTGGCATTGGATGCGTAACCAAAAGCCACGATCTTGGGCTTGCGTTCCAGGGCCTTTTCGAAGTCATCCAGCTTCAGGGTGCAATCTTCCACATCGAAATCCACCCAAGTCACTTTACAACCACGGTCTTCGGCCACCAGCAGCCAGGGCGAGATATTGGCATCGTGATCGAGACGGGTGACCACGATCTCGTCACCAGGATTCAGCCTCCGCGCAAGGGAGCGGGAGATGTGCAAGGTAAGAGTGGTCATGTTTGCGCCGAACACGATCTCGTCCGGGGAAGAGGCGTTCAAGAAGTCTGCCATGGCAGCATGCGCCTTGTGCAGGAGCGCATCCGATTGCTGGCTGGTAGCGAACGCGCCTTCATGGTTGGCGTTACACTCCAGCAGGTAGCGGTTGATACGCTCCAGGCTATGTTTGGCGATCTGCGTCCCGCCAGGATTGTCGAAAAACACGGCGGGGCGATCCAGCGAGGGGAATTGTTGCCGGATAATGGATAGGTCGAGAGACATATTGGCTCCTGGTGAGGTTGCTATCGAAGTGTGATTTTTGTATACTTGAATTGTAACCGAGATAAGGAGGTGCCAAATGTTCAATCATATTTTGCTTGGTGTTGACGGTTCGGAACATGCCCTGCACGCGGCTAAAACAGTCGGTGATATGGTGCGAAATATGAAATTCAAATCCCTCCGCATTGTGGTTGCTTTTGAAGCAGTTCCTTCCTACTTGGGAGAACCCAACATGCAAGCCGCAATTACCAGCCGCATGAAAGAAGCGGAGACGATTTTACAGAAAGCATTGGAGGCTGTGGGCGAAGTCCCAGGTGAGGTGCACAATGATCTGCTGGAAGGCTCCCCTGCCGAGGCGATCCTGGACGTGGCGAACACACGCAAGAGCGATCTGATCGTGATGGGTTCGCGTGGCCTGGGGCGGCTGACAGGGGCGCTTTTGGGAAGCCAGAGTCAAAAAGTAGTACAGTACGCGCCTTGTCCGGTTTTGATTGTTCGTTAACGCGTTATCCCGTTTTCCCGTTTGGCCACTTTTTCGGCCTCAGCAAATTCTTCGGGCGTGTTGAGATTCCAAAAAGCTAAACCTGAAGGGTCGTAGAGTTTGATTTTGTCGGGCTGGAGGATGTGCACCTTCACCTGCGGAAACCACGAGATCAGCCGCCATTGGTCGGCATTAATGGCAGATTCGATGGCTGGCAGACAGGTCTTGCGGCGGTAGACAGCGTGTAGTGGTTCCAGGCCATCGCCAGAATCCGGGATGATGACATCCGCACCTTCCCGGACTAGCAGCCTGTTTGCTGCTTCGATCAGCGCCGCGCTGGCGAAGGGCATATCACAGGCTATGACAGCCACCACCTCGTATGCTGCAGAGGACAATGCAGTGTAGAGTCCGCCCAATGCGCCGCGGCCAGGCTTGAGGTCCGGAAAGAGCGGTAGGTCCAGAAAACGGTAATCCTCCGGGCGGTTGGTTGTCACGATGAGTTCGTCTGCAATAGGAGCAAGACGGTCCACTACCCGCTGGATGAGCGGGCGACCGAGAAAGGGCATCAGTGCCTTGTCCTGCCCCATACGACGGGATTCTCCGCCTGCCTGCACACAAATCGTCAACATAGGTGTATTATAAGAGTAATATGACAACAATAGCCAATATTTTGGATGAACTGACGCAAGACGGGGAACTGTACGAAACCCTGGAGGGCGGCTCCGTGCGTTGCTACGCTTGCGGGCATCGCTGCCTGATCCGCGAGGGCAAACGCGGGATTTGTCAGGTACGATTTAACGAAGGTGGAAAATTACGCGTGCCCTGGGGCTATGTGGCTGCGCTGCAATCGGACCCAATCGAGAAAAAACCGTTCTTTCACATGCTGCCTGGCGCAAACGCGCTGACCTTCGGGATGTTGGGCTGCGATTTCCATTGCGGCTATTGCCAGAACTGGCAGACTTCGCAAGCCATGCGCGATCCGAATTCGGATGGCTCATTAAATTATGTGCGGCGTATCACTCCGGAGCGAATGGTGCAAGCTGCCCATGATACAAATGCTTCGATTGTAGTTTCTTCTTACAATGAACCACTCATCACCAGTGAGTGGGCAGTGGCGATCTTCAAGGAAGCCAAAGCCGCTGGGTTGCTGTGCGCTTACGTCTCGAACGGCAACAATACGCCCGAAGTAATGGAATACCTTCTTCCATATATCAGCGCCTACAAAGTCGATTTAAAGTGCATGCAGGACAAGAACTATCGCAAGTTGGGCGGCGTGTTGCAAAACACGCTGGATGGCATTAAACGGGCCCATGATATGGGCTTGTGGGTGGAAGTGGTTACGCTGGTCGTACCCGGTTTCAACGACTCCAATGAAGAGTTGTGGGATGCGGCGCGTTTCCTGGCTGGAGTTTCAAAAGATATCCCCTGGCATGTGACCGCTTTCCACAAAGATTACAAGATGACCGAACCGGACAATACTCCGGCACAGACCCTGCTGCGCGCCTCGGAAGTCGGACGGGAAGCCGGCCTCCGTTATGTCTATGCTGGCAACATCCCTGGCCGGGTGGGCGAATATGAAAGCACCTTTTGCCCAAACTGTAACCAGATCGTTGTGCGTCGAACAGGATATACGATCACAGAATACCGACTTACAGAAGATGGCAAATGTCCAAACTGCAGGGCGACAGTGGCAGGCCTTTGGCCGGATAAACCCAGCGAGGTCAAACTCAATGACTGGGGATTACCAAGGCTGATATAATTCAGCCGAAAATTTGGTTGTTTGGGAATACCCTTCCTCAGGATGTTGAGAATTTCCTATTTTGCTGTATAATCGGTATACCAATTTTCAAGGAGGTGATGCTCTGCATCCGACACAAAAAAACTAATCCCAATGTCACTATTCGTATCCAACTTTCAATTCTCGGAGGAGAAACTGTGAAACGCCAACTAACTATTTTGTTCTCGCTGGTCATTTTGTCCAGCCTGGTCCTGACAGCTTGTGGCGGCGCACCGACCGAAGCGCCCGCTGAACCTGCTGCTCCCGCTGAGCCCGCTGCTCCTGCTGAGCCCGCCGCGACCGAAGCCCCTGCCGCGACCGAAGCTCCCACTGAACCCCCACCCCCACCCAAAGTTCCGGTTGCCACTTATGATGGTACCAATCTGGTTGCAGAGGACTGCGATTACGGTGGTTTCTTCAAATCCATCGAAGCCACCGACCAGTACACTGTGACCTTCAACCTGTGCAAAACAGATGCTGCTTTCCTGTCCAAGATCGCCTTCAGCCCCTTCGCCATTTATCCAAAAGAATGGATCGAAGCGACCTCTGGAGATGAGTTCCGTACTACCGAAGGTGTGGAAAAACCGATCGGTACCGGTCCCTACATGGTCAGCGCATGGAACCGCGGCGAGAACGTTACTTTCGTCAAGAACCCCGATTATTGGGGCGAGACGCCTCTAGCGGTCGACACACTGGTCTTCCGTTGGTCGACCGAGTCCGCTGCGCGCTTGCTTGAACTGCAGTCCGGCACGATCGATGGTTTTGACAATGTCGGCCCGGACGACTTTGCCGTTGTCGAAGGTGATGCCAACCTGCAATTGGCCCTGCGCCCGGCGTTGAACATCTTCTACGTCGGCATGACCAACACCTTCCCGCCCTTCGATGATGTTCGTGTTCGCCAGGCTATTGCCATGGGCATCGACCGCCAGCGCATTGTAGATACTTTCTACCCGGTTGGCTCCGAAGTTGCCTCGCACTTCACCCCTTGCTCCATCCCCAACGCCTGCGTTGGTGAGGCCTGGTACGACTTCGACGTCGAGGCCGCTAAAGCTTTGTTAGCCGAGGCTGGTTACCCGGATGGTTTCGAGACCAGCCTGTATTACCGCGATGTTGTGCGCGGTTACCTGCCGCAAGTTCCCAATGTGGCTCAGGATATTCAGGCCCAATTGCTGGAGAACCTGAACATTAATGCCGAGATCGTTGTGATGGAATCAGGCGCTTTCATCGAAGAATCCGCCGCTGGTCGCTTGAACGGCTTCCACCTGCTGGGTTGGGGCGCGGACTACCCGCACGTCACCAACTTCCTGGACTACCACTTCGGTAAAGATACCCAGCAGTTTGGCGCAATTGATCCGTCGATCTACGAACCCCTGATCGCTGGCGCTCAGATTGGTATCCCGGAAGAAGCTGAGGAATACTATACTGCTGCCAATACTGCCATCAAAGAACTCGTCCCGATGATACCGATTGCTCATGGCGGTTCTGCTGTCGCTTACCGCGTTGATGTAGAAAACCCGCAGGCCAGTCCGCTGACCAGTGAGGTCTTCGCCTACTCTAAGCCTGGCGACCGCGATGTCTTTGTCTGGATGCAGAACGCTGAACCAAACACCCTGTTCTGCGCCGATGAGACCGACGGCGAAGGTCTGCGTGCTTGCGAGCAGATCATGGAAGGTCTGTATGTCTATGAAGTCAATGGCACAGATGCCGAACCCGCGCTGGCTGAATCCTGTGAACCGAACGAAGATTCGACCGTCTGGGTCTGCACCCTGCGTCAGGGCGTCAAGTTCCATGACGGCAGTGACCTCGACTCATCGGATGTTGTGGCAACCTTTGATATGGGTCTGAACCCCGGTTCCCCCAACCACAAAGGCAACACCAACTTGTGGGAATACTATGACTATCTGTGGGGTTTGATGTGGAAGTAGGCGTAGTAAGTTGTTAGACTAAGCAACTAGATACGGGATGGCATTGACGCCATCCCGTATCATCAAAGGAAACAGCGAACATACTATGTTTCAATACATTATTCGTCGCATCTTTTTATCCATTCCGGTCTTATTTGGCATTTTGTTGGTCACATTTGCATTGGCGCGTTTGATCCCTGGCGATCCTTGTAGAGCTATTCTGGGTGAGAAGGCCACAGATGCAGTTTGTGACCGATTTATTCAGGAAAAAGGGTTGGATAAACCCATCCCTGTGCAGTTCGGGATTTATATGGGCGAGATGATTCGCGGTGACTTTGGCGAATCCATTCGCTACAACTTGCCGGTCACCCGTTTGCTGCTTGAGCGGCTCCCTACCACGGTTGAACTCAGTTTTTCTGCTTTATTGGTCAGCTTGATTATCGGGATTCCTCTCGGAGTTATCTCCGCAGTCAAGCACAATTCATGGGTTGACGTGTTCACCATGATTTGGGCCAATACCGGTGTATCAATGCCCGTTTTCTGGCTCGGGCTCATGCTGGCCTATGTGTTTTCCTTGCTGCTGAAAGATACACCCTTCTGGCTGCCTCCTTCTGGTCGTGTCAGCCCGGGGGTTCCGAATGATCCATTCTTTGATGTCTGGGGGCTTACACTGGTAGAAGGCAGCTCTATGCTCTCTTTTTTACAATTCCTTAGTCGCATGAATGTCCTCAACGCCCTGTTGAGTGCTAACTGGGAATTGTTGCGCGATTCAATCAAACACCTGATCTTGCCAGCGCTAGCGCTTGGGACGATCCCAATGGCGCTCTTTGCCCGCATGGCACGCTCCAGTATGCTGGAAGTGCTTGGACAGGATTACATCCGTACTGCGCGAGCGAAAGGGTTGACACGGCAAAAAGTGATCCTCAAACATGCTTTCCGCAACTCGCTCTTGCCTCTTGTAACGGTCATTGGCCTTTCCTTGGGCAGCCTCCTCGGCGGTGCGGTGCTGACAGAGACCATTTTTGGTTTATCCGGTCTTGGGCGTACACTTTATGACGCCATCACCGCGCGTGATTATGGCGTCGTGCAGACGTTCACGGTTGTCATCGCGGTGTTCTTTGTGGCTTTGAACCTGTTGGTCGATCTTTCTTACGCTTATCTCGATCCCCGCATACGGTTGGAGTAATAATTCCATGACACAGACAGACACCGATGTTGCAACTTTAGATGCGGAAGGTCTCTCGCTTAAATCCGTCAGCCTTTGGCAGATCACATGGCGACGGTTGTTCAAGCGAAAATCGGCTCTTGTTGGCCTGGTTATTCTGGGTATCTTGGTCCTTATCGCGCTGACTGCGCAGTGGATAGCGCCTTATAATCCAACTCAGGTGTTACTGGGTGTTGAAGATGTTAAGTCGCGCCAGGCCCCTTGCATCCACCTCCTGGGTTGCCCTACTGACCAGCCCCAGCACCTGGCAGGGATCGACGGCAATGTTCGTGACCAGTTCAGCCGCCTGCTTTACGGCGCGCGCTTAAGCCTGATGGTCGGTTTCTCGACCGTCACCTTTGCGATTATCATCGGTACGATTCTGGGCGCGATGAGCGGTTACTTCGGCGGCTGGGTGGACAACGTCATCATGCGTACCATGGACGTGTTGCTGGCATTCCCTTCCCTGCTTCTTGCTATTGCAATCGTGACCGTACTGGGTCCTGGACTGATCAACGCTTTGCTGGCCATCGGTATTGTTTCGATCCCGGCCTATGCGCGCGTAGTGCGTGCCAGCGTGCTCTCAGTTCGTGAAATGGACTATGTGTCTGCCACCCGCGCGTTGGGCGGCAATTCGTTTCAGATATTATTTCTGCGCATCATGCCCAACGCATTGACCCCGTTGATCGTGCAAGGCACGCTCGGTATCGCCACCGCCATTCTGGATGCCGCGGCCCTATCCTTCCTGGGGCTTGGTGCCCAACCTCCCACACCAGAATGGGGTTCCATGTTGGGTTCGGAACGCAACCAGGTCTTCACAGCGCCGCATTTGGTTTTCTATCCCGGCCTGGCAATTATGTTGACCGTATTGGCCTTCAACCTGCTGGGCGATGGCCTGCGCGATGCCCTGGATCCTCGCTTAGCGCATATGAACAACTAAAACTTCCCTTTCTACCGCATATCCAAATGAGGGACAAGATAATCTATCTTGTCCCTCATTCTTAATTGGGATAAGGAACACTTTGCATGTATGACCGTTCTTATAAACTTCCGGTTCGGAAGAGGGATTTGATCCAGGTAAACGGGCTGGTAAAGTATTTCCCTGTGCGAGCGGGCTTACTCCAGCGCGTGACAAATTGGGTTCAAGCAGTGGATCATATCAGTTTTACGATACGGGAGGGGGAAACCTTGGGGTTGGTAGGTGAATCCGGTTGCGGGAAGACAACTGTTGGACGCACCATGCTGCGCCTGATCGAGCCAACTGCCGGAACAGTATCTTTTGATGGAAGAAATATCCTCGAGCTAAGTGAGAGAGAATTAAAAGATATCCGCCGTGAGATGCAAATTATCTTTCAAGATCCTTATGCTTCGTTGGATCCCCGTGTGCCAATTGGCGAGTTGATCATGGAAGGGCTTAACATTCATGGAATCGGTACCCGGCAGGAGCGCTTCGAAGTGATGCTGGATGTATTGCATAAGGTGGGTTTAGAACCATACCACGCGCGCCGGTATCCGCACGAGTTCTCAGGGGGACAGCGTCAGCGTATTGGCATCGCACGCGCCCTGACTCTACTGCCCAAGTTTATCGTTTGCGATGAGCCAGTATCGGCACTGGATGTTTCTATCCAATCACAGATTCTCAATATTCTCAAAGAACTGCAAGCCGAATATAGCCTGACCTATCTTTTCATTGCTCACAATCTCAGTGTGGTGGAGCATATTTCCGATCGCGTGGCAGTCATGTACCTGGGAAAGATTGTCGAAATGACCTCGCGAGATGAGCTTTTTCGGAATCCCATGCATCCATACACACAGGCGCTCATCTCGGCGATTCCCATCCCCGACCCGCGCTTGAAGCGACAAAGAACCATTCTCAAAGGAGATGTTCCCAGTCCACTCAACCCGCCGACCGGTTGCCGTTTTCATACGCGTTGTCCACTTGCTGTGGATCAGTGTTCACAAGAAGAACCGCTTTTCCAGGAGATAACAGTAGATCATTGGGTGGCATGCTGGCTGGCAAGCTAAAAGCACTTGGTTTGACTTTCCAAAGATGGGTGCTGTAAAACGTGCCCGTCTACTTTTTTCGTTGATACTCCAGAGTATAATGAATCCATCCTGTCGTTCATTGAACCGAGGGCCTATGAACCGACTCTCTCCACAAAAAAGCTTCCACACCCTTGCCTATCTCATGTTGGCTGTCCTGCTGACATTTTCGTGCGCACTGCCGAGTTTGCCAACACGACAACCTGAACCAACCCCAACATCCGTTCAACAGGAATCTCTGCCCCCAGTTCTTGCGGAAGTTTTGCCATTGGATGGAAGCCAACTGGGACCTGACCAGTCGATCACTTTCTATTTCAGCCAATCCATGGACCGCAATTCTGTCGAGGCTGCTCTTTTCGGACTTCCATCCGGCTCCCGCACCTGGAGCGACAACTCGACCCTGACGTTTACCCCCGACTCGCCTTACGAGGCGGATGCCGAGATAACGGTGGCAATTCTCACGTCCGCAAAAGCTGCGAACGGGATGCGCCTCGTCGCTCCCGTCACACTGACATACCATACGTCTTCATTACTGCGCGCAATGAACTTCCTGCCCACGCCTGCCAGCCGGGATATCGATCCGAAAGCCGCCGTGGCTGTGACGTTCAACCAGCCGGTCGTGCCGTTGGGCACAGACGAAAGCCTGCCGGAAGGCTTATCGCTTGATCCTCCGGCAATGGGTCACGGCGAGTGGCTTTCAACCAGCACGTACGTCTTTTATCCCGAACCAAGCCTGGCGGGCGGTGAAACCTACACAGCCAGCCTGAACACGGATTTGATAAGCACAGGCGGCGCAGAGTTAGATTTGACAGGCAGTTCAATTGCGTGGTCGTTTGAAACGGCTTTGCCGAGGCTGGTTTCGGTGGAGCCCTCCAGTGAGCAGACTCTGGCGCTTGGCCCCACCTTCAAGTTGACGTTTAACCAGGCCATGGATCCGTTCAGCCTGGAGAACGGTTTTGTGTTCCTGGGAGGGGGTATTCCTGTGACAGGCGAGATCACATGGAATGATGACAATACGGTGATGACTTTCAAGCCAGACGAGCAATTGGACAGAAGTTCGACCTACAAATTGAGTATTACGAAAGATGCTAAGGCAGTCAGCGGTACACCCATAGCGTTGGAACAACATTACCAGTATTTCACATATGGAGACTTTAGCGTGCAAGGTAGTGAGCCGGCAGAGGGGCAGGCCAAGGCGGAAAATGGCAATGTACGCATTTTCTTTACCGCGCCGCCCAAACATGTTGATGATCTGGAAGAATATATCAGCCTGAGTCCTGAACTCTCCAATCAAGGTGTTTATCTTGACGGGACAACCTTGAACATCAGCGGATTTTATCTGCCCGAGAGCGAGTACACGCTGATTATTTCTCCCGATTTAGTTGATGAGTGGGGTCAGCCATTGGGGGGTGAATTTGAGCTCACTTTTCGTACGCCCGCTGCTACACCCAGCCTGAATGTGTCGTATTGGGGAAATGTCTATTTCGTGCGGCCAGACGAGCCGGTTTTGCGCGCCACTGCAACCAATATCCAGCGTGCAGACGTGTCTATTGCGCCGCTCACATTCAGCGATTTCCAGCTCCTGACCGGGCCGGGTGGTTATGAGGCCTTGCAAACCTTTGCACCCCAAAACCCAGTGACGCATTCATATAGCTATCGTTTGCCGCCCAGCCGAAGTCAACCGATCACTCTGCCCTTGGCAGAAGCAGGCGAAGAACTTGCGCCAGGTTTTTATCATGTTCAAGCAGACTCGCCGCAATTGAACCAGGCCGTTGGTAAGACAGATTTCAATGTCACCGCGCGGGCTGGCGGTTTCAACACACACATTTATTTGGTTGCGGCTAGCAATGTCAACCTGACGATCAAGATGGGCGCGACGGATGCGCTGTTGTGGGCTACCGATCTGCGCACGAACGAACCGGTCTCTGCATCGTTCACGATTTATGAAAACGAAGGGGCTGAAGTCATCAGCGCACAGACGGATGCGCAAGGGCTCTGGCAGGGCAATTTCTCTCCCCAGGAAAACCCCGGTCAGACTTTTACGGCTGTGTTGAGCGAACCTGGCCAGGGTGATTTTGGGGTAGCGCAAACTTCCTGGAGCAGCGGGGTCGGACCCTGGGAATTTGGCATTTCCTCGAACCCCAGGCCACCGGAACCGGAAACTTATTTATACACAGATCGCCCAATTTATCGTCCCGGGCAAACGGTCTACTTCCGGGGCGTGTCGCGACAAGCCTTTAACGGGCGCTACACGCTGCCTGAGTTTTCGTCTGTTTCGCTGGAACTGCGTGATTACAACGGTCGTTCCCTCCAAACCTTTGACCTGCCACTCTCACCCTATGGCACTTTCCACGGCGAATTCCAACTTTCTCTTGAGGCGCAGCCCGGCTACTACTCGCTCACCAATGATGACTTGCGCGCTTATCTCTCTTTTGATGTGGCAGAGTACCGCAAGCCGGAGATCGAGCTGAGCGTCGTTTTCGCAGAGGAACAGGTCAAAGCTGGCGAACAGGTACGGGTTGAGTCTGAAGCGCAGTATTATTTCGGTTCGCCCGCCGGGGATGTGGATGTCCAGTGGTCCCTGTATGAACGGCCCACCTATTTCTACCTGCCCGGTTACCAGACCGGCGTGATTGACGATGATTGGCTGATCCCAAATTGGGCCAGAGACGGCAACTTCGGCCGGATGCTGGAAAGCGGCACAACGCGTACGAACCCGGATGGGACGCTCAGCCTGGATTTACCGGATATCCCCGTCTCAGATACGCCTCGAACCCTGACCCTGGAGCTGACCGCCCAGGACGAAAGCGGATTTCCCGTCAGCGCGCGCGCTGAAATGATCGTGCATCCGGCGGATTTCTACATTGGCTTGCAGCCTGACCAGTGGGTGGGGCAAAGCGGCGAGGCGGTCGGGTTCGATGTTTTCACCGCTGACTGGGAAACGGAGGCCAGCCCTTCGAAAGCATTGCAGGCTGAATTCAAGCAAGTGGAGTGGGTACGCAAGGATCCGCCGCCCGAAGATACTTTCGGGGTACCAAGCTATGAACCGGCCTACACACTGGTAGGCAGCAGCAATCTGTCTACTGGCGCGGACGGCAAGGCGCGCCTTTCATTTACGCCCGAAGAGCCAGGCACGTACATGCTGGATGTCTTTGGCGGCGGGGCGCGCACGCAAATCCTGCTGTGGGTCACGGGTGGGGAGAATGCTGCCTGGCCCAGCCTGTTGAACGATCAGGTCAAGTTGACTGCCGACCAGGTAACGTACCTGCCCGGTCAGGCGGCGAATATTTTCATTCCCAATCCCTTTGGCGAACGCGTGCGGGCTCTGGTCACAGTGGAGCGCGGAAAAGTGTTGAGCGCCGAAGTTCTGACGATGGACGTGACTGGCTCGACGTATTCCCTGGACTTGACAGATGAGCATGCGCCCAATGTGTACGTGGCTGCCACGCTGCTTGGTCCAGATAACCAGTTCCGCCAGGGATATGTGACCGTGGAAGTCGAGCCGACGGCGCAGGAATTACAGGTAGAGTTGACCGCCCAGCCGGAAATCAATGAGCCGCGCGGCGAAATGACCTTACAATTGCGCGTCACGGATAGCGCAGGCGAGCCGGTTGCGGGCGAATTCTCGCTCTCGGTTGTCGATAAAGCCGTGCTGGCACTGGCCGATCCAAATTCTCCCGATATCCTGCCTGCATTCTATGGAAAGCAGTCATTGGGCGTGAGCACCGGTCTTTCCCTGGCGGTCTACAGTGGACGATTTGTGTTCCAGCCACCGGGACGTGGCGGTGGCGGCGGCGATGGTGTAATTCCAGTCCGCGAGGAGTTTCCAGATACGGCTTACTGGAACCCGACCTTTATCACCGATGCGGATGGCTTTGGCCAGGTGACTGTGACGTTGCCCGACAGCCTGACTACCTGGTTCGTTGAAACGCGCGGGCTGACCGTCGATATGCGTGTCGGGCAGGCTGAGACGGAAGTCGTGACCACCAAGCCGCTGCTTGTCCGCCCGGTCACGCCGCGCTTCCTGGTGAATGGCGACCATGTAGAGCTGGCAGCCATCGTTCACAATAATACAGATGCAAGCCTGAGCACGACGGTCGCTTTGGATGCCAGCGGCTTTACCCTGGATGACCCTGGTCAGGCCTCCCAAACGGTGGAGGTGCCTGCCAATAGCCGTGCGCGCGTGACCTGGTGGGGCACGGCTGAGGATACAGAGCAGGCCGACCTGGTTTTCGCTGTCAGCAGCAACACGGGCGGCCAATCCCTCAGCGATGCAGCCAAGCCGGCTCTCGGTCCGTTGCCGATCCGCAAATATGTCACACCGCAGACCTTCCTCACGGCTGGCATGCTGACCGATGCGGGTAGGAGTCAGGAGGTCATCAGCCTGCCACGCAGCTTCTCGCCCACGGGCGGCAGGCTGGACCTGGAGATGTCGCCTTCGCTGGCTGCCTCCCTGCTCAACAGCCTGGAGGCCTTGCCCACGCCTTCCTGCACTTGTAACAACGAAGCGGTGCTTTCCTATTTCCTGCCCAACCTGGAAACCTATCGTGCTTTGCAGGCTTCCGGCAGGGATGATCCTGTCTTGAAGGCGCGTCTCGATGAAAGCCTGGATGACAGCATTACCGCGCTCATCCGCAACCAGAATTCTGACGGTGGCTGGGGCTGGATCCAGGGCAGCGACTCCGACCCGTACATTTCAACATATGTGCTCTTTGGTTTGGGCCGCGCCCGTTTTGCGGGCGTCAGCATCCCGGATGATACTTTTGTCCGCGCACATGAGTTCTTGCGAGGCTATGCCCTGGCCGATCCTGCACTGGGAACCTTCCAACCCTGGGAGCTCGACCGTCTGACCTTCACATTCTTTGCCCTGGGGCACACCAGCGGCTTGCAGGAAGCGGATTGGCCGATTCTCGATACCATGTACGATAAACGCGACCAACTCAGCCCCTGGGCGCAAGCGCTGCTGGCGCTCAGCCTCGAAGCCACCGCTCCCAGCAATTCGCGCGCCCGTGACCTGATCGCCAACCTCGAAGCCACTGCCGTTCGCACGGGCAGCAGTTCCAACTGGGAGAGCGACTTCGGCTCCTGGCGCAATCCCGGCACGCCGTTGTATACCACGGCGGTTGTTGTTTATGCCCTGGCACAGCGCGATCCTGCCGCGCCGGTGCTAATCGAAGCCGTCCGGTATCTCTCTTCCACTCGCAAGGTGGGTAGGCTGTGGGGTTCCACCTACGAAGATGCCTGGGTTATTCTCGCTCTCACTGAGGCCATGAAAGGCTTTGGCGAGCTACAAGCTGATTTCACCTTTTCGGCGGCACTCAATGGCGCGCAACTGGCCAGCGGCGATGTCAGCGGTACCGAGATTTTCACCCCTGTCAGCGCCAGCGTCCCGCTTGAATATCTCTCACCCGCTTCTCCTAACGCGCTCGTCATCAGCCGCGAATCCGGCCTGGGACGCCTGTACTATCGCGCCTCGCTGCTGCTCAATCGACCGGTCGAATCGGTACAATCGCAAAATCGCGGTATGGATGTCAGCCGTGCTTACTTTGACGGAAATTGCAAAAGGGACTGCCCGCCTCTTTCCACGCTCGAACTTGCTCCCAATTCCAGACTCACCGCGCGCCTGACGTTGACCCTGCCAAACGACTCCTACTACGTCATGCTCGAAGATTACATCCCTGCAGGGACGGAGATCCTGGACCAAACCCTCAAGACCAGCCAGCAGGGCGAAGATGGGACAGACGTACAGGTCCTCTACGATACGGACGATCCCTTTGCACGCGGTTGGGGTTGGTGGTACTTCAACGAGCCGCAGATTCGCGATGACCGCATCACCTGGACGGCCAATTACCTCCCCGCCGGAACCTACGAGTTGACCTACACCCTCATTCCCACACAGGCGGGCGAATTTCGCGTGCTGCCCGCGCACGCCTGGCAGGCCTTCTTCCCGGACGTGCAGGGCACCAGTGCAGGAACGATATTTGAGGTAACGACAAAATAGTCTGTTTCGTCTTATAGGCTGACAGGCCTTACAGGTCACCTGACTTGTAAGACCTGTTCGACTTCATGACTTGTTCGACTTATCCCCCAACGCCATACACTATTGTGACTTATGCCTGTCTCCCCGTAGTTCCCTGGCTTGATACGATAGGCCAAGCGCAATCAAAACGATAAATACCACCAGGCCCAGCCCGCCACTCAGGTTGAGCGCCTCGGTCACCAGCGCTGCGCCCGCCAGCGTCGATAGCGCGATCAACGCCCAATCCAAGAACACGC
This sequence comes from Anaerolineales bacterium, assembly GCA_016928525.1. Next base: position 56,663 of record JAFGKO010000241.1, read on the forward strand.
CGACCAGGATGACCCCAATGATTCCGCCGATGACAAAAACCAGCCAGGGCAGCCAGCCATGTTGGAGATGGAAAAGCGGCACCAGGAACTGTAAGGCCAGATAACCGCCCGCCAGGAACCCAGCCAGCCCGATGGCAAAACGCTGCAAGAAGACCGCTAACAGCGCAGCCAATAACCCGATGCCAAGGCCGATAATACCCCCACCCACTCCGGGCTTTGCAGTAGGCGGTTAGCCAGTGATAAGCCAGTCACAAAGCCTGCCCCAGCCACGAATAGCCAGAAGACCTTGCGCCCGAAGAACAATAGCCCTGCGTCGATCAAAACGTTAAGAATTGCCATGCGTACCTCTTACTGGATATCCTTGCGAAGGCTCTAAACCTTCGCAAGGATTATTGTACAAAAGGAAACCACATCCCTATCGCGGCCAGCGTGCAAAAGATAATAGCCACAACAGCAGCACCGACAATAACGTCGCGTGGCTCGCGCCGGTCCACAACTCGCAAGTCAGGAGTAATTCCCTGTACTTCCCAGTGCGGCCCGGCAAACCAGGCGAAGATCAGGCCGCCCATCAGGCCGCCGACGTGCCCCCAGTTGTCGATGCCAGGTTGCAGACCCAGGAACAGGTTGATGGCCACCACAAAAATCACATTGTTGAGCGCGCCTTTCACCTGCGCTCCGAACAGTTTGCGGTTCTGGAACAGGAAGATGCCTTCCGCACCGATCAAACCGAAGATGGCGCCGGATGCCCCAATCGAATAAGCGCTTGAAAACAGGAACGAGAATACGGTTCCGGCGAAGCCGCCCAAGAGGTAGAGCAGCAGGAAACGTCCGTGGCCATAGCGGCGTTCCAGACCAGCGCCAAAGGCGTTCAGGGCGTACATATTGAAGCCAATATGCAGGATCGATCCGTGCAACAGCATGGGGGTGAAAAAACGCCACAGTTGACCGGCACGGATGGCATCATTGGCCTTGGCGCCCAGTCCGACTGCGAGGTCGTAGCCATAGATAAACTGCGTCAACAGTTGTATCAGATACGCAATCACCGTGATGCCCAGGATCGTGTAAGTCACACGCGGGGAAGAAGCTGGCAGAGTAATGGGAACAGATCGCGGCTGGGGGGGAGGCGGAGTGTAGTTCTCTTCGGGGGGCTGGTTCATGTTCACAAAGTCACCTTGCGATGGTCCACGCGGTGATGCTCAGCAGCAATGATCGCGCCGACGGTGTCCACAGTTTTATCCAATTGGTTATCGTGATTGATGATTACGTAGTCGAAGGCCTCTGCCCGTTTCAGTTCCTTGCGGGCAGTGGCGATGCGCAGCGCCAACTCCTCGGGTTTTTCGGTCTTGCGAGCTTTCAGGCGTTCCACCAGTTCATCTTCGCTTCCAGTGGTGAGGAAGATCAGCAGGGCTCCGGGCACCAACTTGCGGACGGTTTCCGCACCCTGTACATCCAAACGCATGACCACATCCTTGCCACTGGCCAGCGCCTCGCGCACCTGTTGTTTGGGGATGCCTTTGTAATCACCGTAAACGACGGCATATTCGATCAATTCGTTTTGTTCGATCATGCGGGCAAACTCTTCCTTGGAAACGAAGAAGTAATCCACCCCATGCACCTCGTTCTCACGTATGGGGCGGGTGTTGGCCGTGACTACAAAATGAAAGGGCATGCCACGTTCTTTCATGCGCTGCACGACGGTGTCCTTGCCTACGCCGGAGGGGCCGGAGATGACGATCAACAATGGTTGGGGGGTTAGGATGCTGAATTCGGGATCAGGGTTCATACGCGTATTGTATCTTAAACAAACCCTAAAGGTCTTCAAGACCTTTTGGGTTTTTGATACAATTTGGAACATGCCAACCTACGATTTTATCTGTCTCGATTGTAAAAAACGTTTCGACCTGTTCATGACCTACAGCGAATACGGGACCAAACCCACAGTCTGCTCCCATTGTGGCAGCCAGAACACGCGCCGGCGCATGACCCGCGTGCGCGTCGCCAGGTCAGAGGAGAGCCGCTTAGCAGGTCTCGAAGACTTTGCCGACCCGTCTGCGTTGGAAGGGTTGGAAGATAACCCGCGGGAATTGGGCCGCATGATGCGCAAGATGGGGAAGGAAATGGGCGAGGAGTTGCCCCCTGAATTCGACGAGGTGGTAGATCGATTGGAGAAGGGCCAGTCGCCGGAGGAGATCGAGTCCTCGTTGCCAGACCTGGGCGGGGATGATGGCGGCGGTGGCTTTGATGACGATTTCTAGAATGCCAGGAGCGGACGAAAAGTCCGCTCCTTTTTTGTCTGTCATTGCGAGCCGCCGAAGTGCGGCGGGGCAATGACAAATTACTTCCCGTTCTTACTTAACATCTCTTTCAACGTCAACCCCAGACGGGTGATGCCCTCGCGGATGACTTCCGGCTTGGAGAACGAGAAGTTCAGGCGCATGGTGTTCTTGCCGCCTTCGTTGGGATAGAAGGCAAATCCAGGCACGAAAGCGACTTTCTTCTCAATGGCAACCTTGAGCACTTCGGCAGCGTCCATACCCTCTGGCATGATGCCCCACAGGAACATGCCACCCTTGGGATGCGTCCAGCTTACCTCGGAGGGAAAGACCTCTGCCATGGTTTCCAGCATCATATCGCGGCGCTCTTTATAGGTGGCGCGGATGACTTTGACATGCTCGTCGATGAAGCCGTCCTTGGCCACCTCGTAGGCCACGATCTGGTTGAAGGTGGCGGTGTGCAGGTCGGCGGCCTGTTTGGTCATGACCAGTTTGCGGATCACTTCCGGCGGTGCGATCACCCAGGCCAGGCGGATGCCCGGAGCCAGCAGCTTCGAGAAAGTGCTCATGTAGATGACGTTGCCGGTATAGGTCCCGCCGTTGGGACCGCGTATCTGGCTGTCGAGTTGCACCACAGAGGGGAGATGTTCCCCTTCGTAGCGCAATTGACCATATGGATCGTCCTCCACAATCGGGACGCCGTATTTGTCGGCCAGTTCCACCAGCTTATGGCGGCGTTCCAGGCTGAGGGTCGAGCCAGACGGATTCTGGAAGTTAGGCAGGATATAGATGAATTTGGGGCCGACGCGCAGGGCCTGCTCCAGTTCATCCACGATCATGCCGTTCTCGTCCGACCGAACGGATACATATTGCGCACCGTAGGCATTCCAGGCCTGTAGCGCGCCCAGGTAGGTGGGTGATTCGACCACGATGTAGTCACCGCGGTTGATGAATAGACGCCCGATGAAGTCCAGCGCTTGCTGAGAGCCAGAAGTGATCATAATGTTATCCGGCGAGACTTCGACCGAAAAACGGGCGTTGTGCCGGGCGATCATCTCTCTTAGCGGACGATAGCCCTCGGTGGTGCTGTATTGCAAGGCCTGCGCGCCCTGTTCGTTCAACACGATGTTGCAGGCTTCCTGAAATTCTTTGACCGGGAAAACTTCCGGCGCCGGCAGCCCGCCGCCAAAGGAAATGATGTCGGGCTGCTCAGTCAGTTTGAGCAGTTCACGGATGACGGAACTGCCCATGCGGGACTGTCGGTGAGCGTAGCGGTATTCCCAGGGTGTATGGTGCATTCTTACTCCTTAGAATGTTTTTTCGACTGTCATTGTAAGCAAGCGTGGCGAATACGGCAATCTCAGGGCTCATGCGAACCATCGTTTCCGGGTTGCTCGAGACTGTCACATCGGCCTACGGTCTCCTCGCAGTGACATAGGCTGGAACTAAAAAGGCCTGGCAGGTATGTGTGTACCCGTCAGGCCTGCTGTGTCAAGGCATGAGGAGGATAATAAGGAATCGACCTAATATCACACTCATGGCAACCTTATCTTACCTGTTTTTGAGTTTCTGTGCAACTGACAGATTCGACAAGTTTTTGTGATAGTTGAATTTACTCCCCATACACAAACAGGTCGCCAAGCGACTCGCGGTGGAAGTTATGCTCGATAGCTCCTGCAAAAGCGGCCGCTACCGAGAGCACCGTCAGCTTGGGATGCCGTGCCTCCAGCGGGGTGTGGACTGTGTCGGTCGTCACGATCTCGCTGATCTGTGGCACCGCAGCCAACCGGTCCAGGCCGCCGCGGGTGAAGACGCCGTGCGTACACATGACCAGGATGTCTTCCACGCCATCTTCGATCAGCAGTCGACTGAGCTCCAGGATCGAACCGCCGGTGGCGATCTCGTCATCGTAGACCAGCGCCTTTTTATGTCCGTGGACGGTGCTGCCAACCAACCCGCTGATGCGCACTTCGCTGTCGGAGACGCGTTCCTTGTTCCCGGCAGCGACGGGCAGGCCCAGACTTTGGGCGAAGCGCGCCGCCGACTTAGCCTGTCCCATATCAGGCGAGACGATGATCGTGTCGCCCAGGTCGCGCCCGGCCAGATATTCCCTGAAGACCGGACGGCTGCTGAGATGGTCGGTAGGCAGGTCGAAGAAGCCGTGCACCTGTGGGGAGTGCAGCATCATGGTCATGACGTGGGTAGCGCCAGCGGTCTTCAGTAGGTTAGCGACCAACCGGGCGGTGATGGAGATACGCGGTGCGTCCTTTTTATCAGAACGGGCGAAGGAAAAGTAGGGGATGACGGCGTGCGCTTCAGATGCCGCGGCGCTGCGGGCGATGTCGAGCATCATCAGCAGTTCGACCAGGTGGTCATTGACCGGCTGCGAGAGTGATTGCACGATGAAGACTTTGCGGTAGCGCACGGACGCGCCTAACTGCACATACAGGTTGTCGTTGCTGAAACGTGAGATGTGTGTTTCTTCGAGTGGGACACCCAACCGTTTGGCGATGTTTCCCGCTAATTGTGGATTGGAACTACCGCTAAAAAAACGCACTTCGGAGGAGTCAATAGATGGTTTGTTCATGGTTGTCCTAAAACCTGTTTTCTATAAGCGTGCATGACGCGCTCAGTCTCAAAGCCAAACTTACCATATAAATTCCGTGCTGCAATGTTATCAGCATTTACTGTCAGGTTGATTTTCTTTGTCGTAGGCGCAGACAGCATCCAGTCCATGCCCGAGGCGAGCAGGGCAGCGCCAATGCCGCGGTTGCGCGACGATGCCTCCGTGCCGATGAAGTCCACATAGCCCGATTCGGCTTCGGGTTCGATTTTGCAGAAGTGGTACCCAAGCAACTGAGCAGCTTCGATTGCAAGGAACAGTTTGTGCGTTCCGTTCAGTTTTTCAACCATTTGTTGCGCAGTGAAGTATGCATTTGGAAACAGGGCCTTGTGCAACTGCTCCAATTTTTTAAAGAAGCTTTCCTGGTAAGCAATGATTTGCGTTTTCTCCTGTGCGAGTGGAGTATAGTTCTCACGCGCCAGAGTCAGGACAGCATTCTCAGAACGTAGAGGAAATCCATGCCGGGTGGCAAAGTCCTGGATGTGGATATTTTGCTCATCGCAAAACAAATCGTAGTCGCGAATGCCTGCCGGGATGAACGCTATGCTTTCCGCGTACAGCTTATCCGCGATGGCTTGCCAATCCGCATGCTCGATAAGCGGACCATACAGCCAGGCGCGGTTGATTTCGGGGTCAGCGTCTACGCCAAAAACTCCGACGAGATTGCTGCCATCGTATGCCAGCAGAAATCCCTCGGCGGGTGGGATGAGACATTCAGCTAACGAGGCGCGCACATCCGCTTCGCCTTCGCCGAAGAACCCGATATGATGAGCCCCGTCACTGTTGAGGCGAGTAACGAACTGAACGAGTTTTTCAACATGATCTTTGCAGCGGGTGATTCGTATCATCGATTCTCCGATGAAGACTGTCTGGCGACATCGAATTTATCATTGTGCTACGTAGGCGCCATCTTGCAGAACTGGGACACAACTGCTGACGTTCAATTCAGAGGCAAGGTATACGTCATCTTTATAGCCGCGTTCGATCAATTCTTTCCCTGAGCCACATTGCAGTAGATGATCTATCAGTTTTCGGACAGCAGCGAGGAAAGCGGATTTTGCCGCCCCCGCTTCGGGGGAGCAGTTGCCATTCAGATAATGGATGATCGCGCCCGCCCCGATCACGTCTTCAAAAGATGGGCGCAATGAGCCGTCGGGCCAGCGTTCCCCGGCGGGGATGAGGGCAATCCGGCTGCCATACTTTTTCGCTGCTTCGGCCACAGCGCGCGCATTCCTGAGACAACCTGCCAGGGTTGGCGTCTCACCGGTTGCCAGAGTCAATGTTGATCCGTTGGGCGAAGGCAGAACGAGCTTTATCCCCTCGGAAATCCCTAACATGGATTTTGGAGAGAGGGAATATCTTGCACCCCCCCGTTTTTGCGCCAGCTCCGCCCCGATCGATCTGGCAAACTCCTGTGCAGTCTCCTGCCTCCCGCGAAACGGATAAAATATCGCTTTACGGTTTGTTGCTATCTCCACACAAGTAGTAAAAGAAAGCACATCTACAATAATGATCACATCGCTATTGGGCGTAAGCAAGTTTACGCCATGTTCGCCCCATTCGAGGCGAATATTGAATTCAGCCTGAGTAAAAGTCATAAGTCCCTGCTAACTGGATAAAAACTTTCGCGTTGCTTCGATTTTTTCTTTTTCTACCCTGCTTGTTTGCTCCCAATGATCCAGCATCTGGCTGATGGTCAGCACAGCGTGCATGACGTAACTCGCCTCGGCCAGCGCATCTTTCGCACCGGACTGCCGGTCCACCAGCACGACCACGTCTTTGACGACCAGCCCGGCGCCGGTCAGCTTTTCGATGGCTTCGAATTTGCTGCCGCCGGTGGTGGCGAGGTCATCAATGACGACCACGGTTTCCCCGGCGTGATACTCGCCTTCGATCTCTGCCTTGGTGCCATAGGCTTTGACTTCCTTGCGCGGGTAGATCATGGGATAGTTCCCTGCGAGAGAAATGGCGGTCGCAATCGGGATGGCGGCGTAGGGCAAGCCGGCAATGCGAGAGAATTGGAGGGGAGAGAGTAACGGCAAGTAGGATTGCGCGATTTCTGCAAGCAACTTAGGATAGGTGATAATTTGGCGCAGGTCGATGTAGATGGGGGATTTCAGCCCCGATTTGAGGGTGAACTCGCCGAATTTGATGCAGCCGGCCTCCAGCAAGCTATCGGCGAGAGTAGAGAGTGGAGCGGAGAGAGTAGTTTCTGCCATTACAACCCTTCATTACCACTAAGGCTCGAAGGCACGAAGTCACTAAGTATTTAAAATTTGTGTCTTCGTGACTCAGCGTCTTAGTGGTTCAGCGAGTATCGTAAATTGATAATTTCATCCCGCAATTCTGCCGCGGCGAGAGCAAGATTCTCGGCCCGTGCAATCGAGCGTGAGACGTTGATGAGCATGCCCCTGCCGTCTTTGCGCAGTCCTGACCTGAGCGCAGTCCACATGTCCCCGCCCTGGGCGCCGACGCCGGGAGACAGGAACCACAGATCTGGCGCGGCAGCACGGACACGGGTCAGCGCTTCGGGTTGGGTCGCGCCGACGACGAGGCCGATATTGTTGCGGGTATTCCAGATTTGGGCGAGGTGGGCGACGTGTTCATAGAGTAGGATAGTTGATAGTTGGTGGTTGGCGGTTGGCGGCTCGCCATCACCTGCCAACCGCCTACTGACAACCGGTAAGTCTTGCAAATCATTCGCGCCTGGATTGCTCGTCTTGCATAGGAGGAACACGCCGCGTTCCTTGAAGCCTAAAAACGGTTCAATCGAGTCTTTGCCCAAATACGGGTTAAGTGTGATGGCATGTGCACCGAGATGATCAAACGCGGACTTGGCATAGGCTTCCGCAGTAGAGGCAATATCTCCCCGTTTGGCGTCCAGGATGACGGGGATCATCGAGCCGAGACGGTCTGATTCGGCCTGGACGGCCTCGATGACCTGCTTGAGCGCGGTCCAGCCTGCAGGACCGAAGAACTCGAAGAAGGCCGCATTAGGTTTGAAGGCCGCAGCGTAAGGAGCGGTCGCTTTAACGAGACGCAGGCAGAAGTCCAGGGCTGAGACGGCGGTGGGGCTTTCGAGGTCAGAGATGTGCGGGTCGAGTCCAATGCACAATAAAGACGACGAGTCATCCACACGTTTTTCAAGGAAGGTAAAGAAGGTTTCCATAATTTTCCTACGTGCGAAGTGCGAGGTGCCACGTGCGCACAACGCACTTCGCACGTAGCGCTTAGGCTTTGCCCAACACCATCGCCAGCAACGCCATTCTAACGTATAACCCATACTCCATCTGCCGGAAGTACGCAGCGCGGGGATCGTCGTCGAAGTCAGGGCTGATCTCGCCGACGCGCGGCAGGGGGTGCATGACGATCATCTCACGCTTGGCGGCTTTCATGATCTCGGGGTCGACCACGAACGCGCCTTTGACCTTTTCGTACTCGGCTGGATCTTCGAAGCGTTCCTTCTGGACACGCGTGACGTACAGTACGTCGGTTTGGGGCAGCACCTCGTTGAGCGCGCTGTACTCAGCCTGTGGGATACCTTTCGCAGCGACCTCATCCATGACCTCTTTAGGCATGCGCAGGATGTCAGGCGAAACGTAGTTGAGTTTGACGTCGAAAAGCGTCAGCAGGCGCGCCAGCGAGTGGACGGTGCGGCCGTACTTCAGGTCGCCCAGCATGGTGACGGTCATGCCGTCGATCTGGCCTTCGCCAAGTTCCTCGAAGATGGTGAACAGGTCGAGCAGCGCCTGGGTAGGGTGCTCGCCGATGCCGTCGCCCGCGTTGAGCACGGGTTTTTTGGCGGCCTTGGCCGCAATCGCTGCCGACCCTGTTTCAGGATGGCGCAGCACGATTACGTCCGCGTAGCATTCCAGCGTGCGGATGGTATCGGGCAGGCTCTCGCCCTTCGACACCGACGAGTATTTGACCTCGTTGATTGGGATGACGCTGCCGCCCAGCCGTTCCATGGCCGCCGTGAACGACGACGAGGTGCGCGTGGACGGTTCGTAGAACAGGTTGGCCAGGATCTTGCCTTTCAGCAGGTCAAAGGTGCCGACGCGCTCGACCATGCCGCGCATCTCGTGCGCCACGCCGAAGATGTACTCCAGGTCGGCGCGGTTGAACTGTTTGACGGATATGATGTCCTTGCCGTACCAGGGCGCGTGCGTATTATCGCCGAAGGGCAGATAGGGGGATTGGGGGTCAGTGGGCATATTTAGTCTCCTTGTTTGGATGTCATTGCGATCCGCCGTAAGCGGCGTACCCTTTCGGGCACTTTGGCAATCTCCTTGCAACAGGAGATTGCTTCGCTGCGCTCGCAATGACATAAAAATTTGTTGCCAAAAGGCACACAAAGTGCTAAAATTAGCACATGAAGTATTTCTCGTGGAACGAAGAGAAAAACGCGCTCCTGCTGGCTGAGAGAGATATTTCATTCGAAGATATCGTCCTATACATCGAAAAGGGTTTCCTGCTGGATGTGCTGGAACACCCCAACCCGGAGAAATATCCGGGCCAAAAGGTTTTTGTGGTGCAAGTAGAAGCGTATGTCTGTCTCGTTCCATTTGTCGAAAGTGAGGATGAAGTCTTTTTGAAAACCATCATCCCAAGCCGCAAAGCGACCAGAAAGTATTTGAAAGGTGACGAACCATGAGCGACTTGAACCTGACTCTTGAAGAGCTCGAACTTCTGGCTTCGTACGAAAACGAAGAATGGCAGTCGGTCAACAATATCCAAGAACAGAAAGAAACCTATCAAGCCTACGCGCGCGCCACCTTCCGCAAGGATAAGCGTATCAATATCCGCATCTCCGAAAAAGACCTGCTCGCCCTGCAAAAACGCGCCATCCGTGAAGGAATTCCTTATCAAACTTTGGTTTCGAGCGTGCTGCACAAGTATGTCACAGGGGCATTAGTCGAAGAGTAAACAAAACTCAATCAAACTTCCTTTCTCTATTGAACCGCCAAGAACGCAAAGATCGCAAAGATTCTTTTTGTGTTCTTCTTCGCGCACTTTGCGTGCTTTGCGGTTAATCTTCTTGCACGTTCTTCCCATATCCCTTCTCTGCCAATATCTTCCCATCTTTATACGCCTCCTGCCCGCGCAGGATAACCCGCTTCACCCGCCCCTTGACCTGCCAGCCTTCGAAGGGCGTCCAGCCGCAACGGGAGTGCAGGTCCGCGGCGCGGATTTCGTAGCTGGCGTTCTCGTCCACTTCGACCCAGGTTTCGGGCTGGTCGGGCAGGTGGAAGATGCGTCTGGGGTTGGTGTGCATTTTTTCGATGATATTGGGAATCGTTAATCGGGATTCGGAAACGGCGGTTAATAGCAGCGGGAGGATCGTTTCAACACCGGGGAAGCCGGGCGGTGGGTTCTCGGAGTCTTTTTCTTCGAGGGTGTGCGGGGCGTGGTCGGTGGCGAAGCAGTCGATGGCGTCGAGGTTGGACCACAGGGCATCGACATCTTCCTGCGTGGCGAGGCGTGGGCGGACTTCCCTGCGCCCCCACCCCGGCCCTCCCCCAAATCCTTCGGATTTAGGGGAGGGAGAAGTAAGGAATAGATGATGCGGGCAGACTTCACAAGTCACTTTGATGCCACGCTCTTTCGCGGCCTTGATCAGCAGGACCTCTTCCCTGAGTGAGATGTGCGCGATGTGGACGGGACGGTCATAAATGGCGGCGAATAGAATCCCGGCAGCCATCGTCCTGGATTCGGAATGCAGCACGATTGGCATATCCTTCGGGAATTGTTCGAAGTGCGGCATCCAGAGCGTCATGTCATTCAGGCGCAGTTCGCCGAAGGTCGAGTCGAGGTACATTTTGAGGCCGGCGGCGCGCGGTGCAAGTTGGGCGGCAATCTCTGCGTTGTCAGGGCCCGCGCCGAGGAATTGGGCGTAGTCGCAGCGCGCTTTGGATTTAGCGGCAGCAAGCGCAAGGTCCAGGGTAGAGGCGTCGAAGATGGGCGGCTTGGTGTTGGGCATGGCGAGGATCATCGTCACACCGCCCGCCAGGGCAGATTGGGTGACGGTATCCCAATCTTCTTTGTGAGTCTGTCCGGGTTCACGCACGTGGACATGGGGGTCAATTAATCCAGGCAGTTTGAGCATTTGATTTCCTTGATTTCACCCTCACCCCGGCCCTCTCCCGGTCTCGACACCGTACCTGCGTTCGGTGCAGGTGTACGGCGAAGAACGTGCCTACTCGACCAACGATGGGAGCGGGGGAACAAAGGTAAAAAAAAGAGAGCCGCTAAAAGCGACTCTCGAAGTTTCGATAAGGGTAGCAGTTTCGGGATTGAACGATGCGCTGCTCGTCCTTTCGGTACTCAGAAAATGCACACATGTCGGGCGTAATTCTACGCAACCCCCAGATATTGTCAAGGGCAAATTTGCTGTCCAGATAATCTTTAAGGTGCACACCATTGGTCATAACTTAAGCCAAAAGCGCTGGACATTGTAGTCTGCAGTCGGGTATGCTTGGAGCATGGCTCATACAAAGAAACC
>JAFGKO010000242.1 GCA_016928525.1 Anaerolineales bacterium
GAGACCAGGCTATGCCAGCCGGAAATCGCACCGCAGGCGATGGTCACAAACAGAATTGGCCAGAGTGGGCCAAGCGCCAAGGGCTTCGTCTCAATCGCAGAACAGTCGGCTGCTGCGCACAGGTTACCGCTCCAGTTCGTGAAAGCTGGAAAGTCAGCCGGGAAGGCCGGATGCCAGATCAACAGGCCGATTGTGCCAGCCAGGATGCCCAGGAAGACGATCCAGAAGGCGATGTAGTTAATGGGCTGCGCCCAACGCCAGATTGGCAGCACGGCGCCGAAGTAGCAGATGATTAATGTTACCAGGCTCCAGATGAATTGCGACTGGGTCACTGAGCCAAAGATAACCGGGGACTTCTCACCGCCGCTGATCGCCAGGAAGATAGCCTTGACGCCAGGCAGCGTGCCCAGCCAGATACCGATGAAAGCCAGGACGACCGTCACGATACTGGTCACGATGATATCCATCTTCCACTTATAGGTCATCTGACCAGCCAGCAGACCAATGCCAATCACCAGTAACACGCCCAACGGGACAGCCGGGTTTGTCATCAGGTCATAGCCAACGATCTTGCCAAAGGCGCCCATGATGAGCAACAAGTAGAAATAGATGAAAGTCAGCAGGATGGTACGCGCACGCGGCGAAATGAAGCGGTAAGACAAGGCGCCAAAGGACTGGCCCTCTTCACGCACACCCAGCATGATGCTGGAATAGTCCTGAACCCAACCGATAAAGAACGTTCCAAAAATCACCCACAGCAAGGCTGGCAGCCAGCCCCACTGCACCGCGACGATTGGACCTGTGATTGGGCCTAGAGCAGCAATGGATTTGAACTGGTAACCGAACAGCACATTGCGGTTGGCAGGAGTGAAGTCCACGCCATCCATATACATTTTGGCCGGGGTTGCCTTCTTTGCATCGGGTTGCATAATGTTGGCATTGATTCTTTTGGCGTAAAAACCGTAGCCAATCGCAATTCCGGCGATGCTCAGAATAAGCGTCAATACAGCACTCATTTGCATGTCTCCTCTCTACATGGATAGTATTTTGCCCAAATTTCGGGCCACGATAGGACAAATCACGCGCTCAGCATAAATTTTTCTATAGAGACCACCTCCTCACTAAACTCTTGCTCATCCACTTGACATTAACGGATTCAAAAAGAATCCTGCTCATAACCAGATCGTAATAAAAATGCCAGTCAAATTGCTCTATACTGGGGTATGATATGTACCTCAAATGCATTGATATATGTGGAGGGCAGTTTGAATACATCCATCTTGATACTTACCGTTGGTGGTGCTTACATCGTCCTGTTCGGCGGTCTTTCCCTTCTCAGGCGAGAAGGTCTTTCAACACGATTGGCTATTGAAGCCATCCTTATCACTGCACTGGTCAGCGGCCTGGCAGCGCTGACAGGCCGGCAAATTCATCCCGTATTTTTCTTGCTCTTCTTATACCTGATCACCATGCGCGTCCGGATTCTGGTAGATCTCGGTAATACTTTAGCAAAGAAAGGACGCTTTTCACAGGCTGAACGTTTGTATCAACTGGCAATGCACCTCTGGCCTGACCAAACCGGAAAGCTGATCATACAGATCAACGAGGGCACAGCCCTTTTACAGCAAAGCCGTATGGATGAAGCTATCCAAACCTTTAAAAACGTGTTGGTAAAGTCCAACCAGGATTACCTGGGCGTCAAATACGAGGTTGCTGCGCACTACAATTTGGGAGTAGCATACTTGCGAAAGAATCTAGACGCTCTGGCTACTGTGGAGTTCAACACCGTGTTGGATACCTGGCCAGCGTCCGAATTCGCTCAACGCGCAACCTCAGCCTTGGAGCAACATCGAAGGAGAAGTAAATCTGCGTCAGAAAAGGTCGATGGATGATCCATGCTAATTCCAGGCAAAATTTATAGCAATTCAGAGCCTTTTTAGTATAACACCATTTGTGTAAACGCGTTGCGTGTTACCTCCTGATCAAGGGATTCTACTGCGGAACAAGGTTATAACTCGATGCGATCATCCAAAACCTGCACATCGAGCCAGGATTTCTCAACCCAGTCGGCTACCTGCTGCAAGGCGCGCCGCGTATAATTCGCATCATTGCTGACCAGTGCACAGGCAATGATCGCCTCCTGCCAGGCATCCTGGTGATCGATTTCGGCAACCGAAACATTGAACTCACGGTGCAGCCGTGCCAATAATGGCTTCAAGCGACCGCGCTTTTCTTTGAGGGAAGTGCAGCCAGGGAGGGAGAGGTGGAGGGTGAGAAGCCCGAGCGACATAGAGCAGAACCGTCTCCTCCGCACAACGTACAAATCGATTGTACCATACAGGGCTTGATCTTGAACGAAAACCCTTCTATAGTATAATCCATGCCATGGACAATACCAAAGGCTGGATCCTCGTCATCGGTATTCTTTTACTGATCGCCATAACCGCTTTTGCCATGATCTGGACAATGTACCTGTCGATCCAAAAGACGGTTGAGCCTGTTACATCGATGACCGGGAACCTGGGTACGCGCGTCGCCGCAATACTGGATCCGACGCCCACTGTTTTACCCGATCCGATCACGATCATCCGAGATGTACGCAGCCTGGCGCGCCTTGAAACGATCCAGTACACCATTGAAAAGGTGATCACTGCCGAAACCAACCAGGGGGCGTTTGGTATGTTGTTCGGGGACAAACTGATCTTTGTAGCCCACGGACAGGTCATCGCGGGGGTAGACCTGAGCAAGCTGGGTGCCGACGACCTGGAACTTAAGAACGGCATTCTGTATGTATACCTGCCAGAGCCGGAAATCTTCATTTCTGCATTGGACAATGAGAAATCGTACGTGTACGATCGCGACACCGGGTTACTTACCAAGGGAGACATAAACCTGGAATCCACCGCCCGCCAGGTAGCCGAAGACGAGATCGAAAAAGCCGCTATTGAAGATGGCGTGCTCGACCTGGCGCGGCAGAACGCTGAAAACTACCTCGGCCGATTATTAGGCGACCTGGGCTATGCCGACGTAATCTTTGTCGGCGGCACACCGACGCCAACCCCCTGAAAAACACCAGCCGAACGTTTTAAAACTTGCCTGTCCAGGCGCGGTTTGCGTATTTTTCTTCCATCAATTCACGGGCGCGCGCCAGTTCTTCTGGATTTAAATCCGCGGGACACAATTCGAGGTTGAGCTCCGACTGGAAAGCCTGCACAAACGCCTGGGCGGCAGCTTCCCAGGTCAAAGGAGACCCCAAAATCTCCTCGGCAGTAGTTGCCCGCTTTAAC